>JADZAN010000004.1 GCA_020852815.1 Gemmatimonadaceae bacterium
ACCAGCTCCCCCCCACCCAGGGCGGCGCCCACGCCTTCACCCCCGACTACGCCTCCCCCGAGCAGGTCCGCGGCCTCCCCGTGGCCACCTCCTCCGACCTCTACTCGTTAGGGGTCATTGCCTGCGAACTCCTCACCGGCCGCCGCCCCTTTGCCTTCGACGGCCACCTCTTTGCCGAGATGCAGCAGGTCATCAGCGAAGTGCCGGCGCCCGCCCCCTCGTCGCTCGTCACCGCGGCGCACGCCGTGACGTTTGGCGAGAAGGAACCCGCGCGCCTGCGACGTCGACTGGCCGGCGACCTCGACGCGATCATCCTGCAGGCGCTGCGCAAGGAGCCGGCGCGCCGCTATCACTCGGCCGAGCAGTTGGGCGAGGACTTCCGGCGCCACCTCGACGGACTCCCCGTGAGCGCGCGACGCGATGCGACGGGTTACCGCTTGGGGAAGTTTGTCCGTCGCCGCCGCGTGGAGGTGACGGGCGGCATCATCGCCGTGGCCGCACTCATTGGCGGCGTGGTGGCCACGACTCGTCAGGCGCGCGTTGCCGAACTGGAACGCGCCAAGGTCCAGCAGGTGAATGCCTTCCTGTCGCGGATGCTGGCCGCCGTGGATCCGGGCAACTCCGGGCGCAACGTCACCGTGGCCCAGGTGCTCTCCCAGGCCGCGAAGGACATCGAGGGACAGCACCTCGCCCCCGAGGTCGAGGCCCAGATCCGCCACACCATTGGCCAGACCTATACGGAACTCGCCCTCTACGACTCGGCGCGCGTGCACGTCGAGCGTGCCGTCGCGCTGCGGGAGACGGAGTATGGGGAGCTGGACCAGCGAACGAGCATGTCGCTGTCGTACCTCGCCGCGCTCGAGGAAGCGCGCGGCAACCTGGCCGAGGCGGAAGCGATCGCCAGGCGCATCGTCGACATCCAAAGCCGGATTGCACCACGCGCGAACGCGGAGCTGGCGACCGCGTACGACAACCTGGGCCGGTACATCGAGAATCAGGGGCGCCTGGACGAGGCGCTGGACTTCCAGCTCAAGTCGCTCGCGATTCGGCGCGTAAGCAGCGACTCGGCGTCGGCCGATGCGCTCCCGTATTCCCTGGTCAATCTCTCGGTCTCGTACTTGTACAAGGGAGAAATCGCGCGCGCCGAGAGTCTCTCGCGCGAGTCACTCGAGGCCGAGGCACGGGTGCGCGGTCGCACGTCGGCGAACTACGGCGCCGCACTCCGCCAACTGGCGACCGTCCTCGACTTCGCCAAGCACCCCGAGGCCGCCGACACCGCCATTCGCCAGTCGGTCGAGATACTGCGCCAGGCCGTGGGGACGTCGCACCAGGAGTACCTGCGTTCGGTTTCGCAGCTGGCGGTGCTCCGCGCCTCGGTGAACGACTGGCCCGCGGTGGAAGCGGCGGCGCGTGAGGTGGTGGGGCACATCGGCGGCGCGCTCCACCCCAGCCATCCGCAGGCTGCGGTTGCGTTGCAGAACCTGGGCTTCGCCCTGGCCGAGCGCGGCGCCGACGCCGCCGCCGACAGCGCCTTTCGCCGCTCGCTGGCGCTGCGGCGCGAGTATCTCCCTGCCGACCACTGGGCAATCGCGTCGTCGGAGAGCGTGCTGGGGCACCACCTGGCAATGACCGGGCACGTGGCCGAGGGCGAGCCGATGCTCCGCCGTGCGTACCGCAAGCTCGTGGCCGCCCGCGGCGCGGACGCGAGCCCCACGCGCTCCACCGCCGAGCGCATCGCCGAGGTCCTGGAGAAGACCGGCCGCGCCGAGGAGGCGCGGGGCTGGCGGAGGTAGGGCAGAGGACGAGAAGACGAGAGGACGGGAAGACGGGAAGACGAGGTTCTGACCCTCAGGCGCCGGCACTCGGCGCAGGGGGTGCTCAACCTCGTCTTCTCGTCCTCTCGTCCTCTCGTCTTCTCCCTCATGAGCTGTTTCCCGCCTTGGGTGCGCGTGTCCTGGTGAGCAGTTGCGGACGTCGTCCGCCCCGTTGGTCCCCGACCCCGGCACCTCCCCAGGAGACTTCACCATGGAACGCGTCATCCTCCGCCATCTCAAGGGCTCCAAGGCATCACAGTTGGAGGAGTTCCCGTTACAGCAGTTCGCCGAGCTCACGATCGGCCGCGACCCGAATTCCACCATCCGATTCGACCCCGAGAAGGATGACCTGGTGGGGCGCCAGCATGCCCGGATCTCGAAGGACACCGCGGATCCGTACCGCTTCAAGCTGCAGGATCTCAACTCGCGCAACGGGACCTTCCTCAACAAGCTGCGCGTGGTTGGGGAGATGCCGTTGCAGCCGGGCGACGTGATCCAGCTCGGCGCCGGCGGTCCGGAGCTGCAATTCGACCTCGACCCGCTCCCCGCGCTCTACGTCAAGGCGACGCGCCTGGGGGTGGCGGGGCCGGTTGGCGCCACGGTGCAGGGTGTGGCCGAGACGCGGGTGAGCGGGACCGCCGCTTCGTCGGGCGCCTCCGCCTCGGCGAGCGCCGGTAGTGCCAGCAGCGCCATCCCCGCGCCTAACGCCATCGGCAAGGCGACGGTGGAGCGCATGATTGGCGAGACCAAGGCCAAGTCCAACCGCAACTCCATGTTCGTCGGCGCCGCGGCGCTGGTGCTGGTGGTGGCGGCCGCGGCCTACGCCAAGAAGGTCTCCGACGACAAGGCGCATGAAGCGGAGCAGAAGGCGGCGACCGCCCTGGCGGCGGCGAAGGACAGTGTCACCCGGGCGCAGCAGGCCGGCATGGCCGCGCTGGGCGCGAAGCTCGGGCGCGCCGACGAGCTGTCCAAGCAGTTGCAGCCGTCGGAGATCGCCGAGAAGTACGGCGCCGCGGTGGTGCAGGTCGACTTCAGCTGGAAGCTCACGTATCGCGAGACCGGTGGCCAGGTGTATCACCGCGTGGTGGCCAATCGCTACAAGGGAAAGGACGGACGCCTCCACCCAATCATCGACAACGGGCGTGAAGGGCTGCCGGCCTACGTCCAGGTCGACAACGCGCTCGAGCCTGCGCTCACCCTCGACCCGAGCGCGGGGCGCCCGATCGGCGTGAGCGCGCGTGGTTCGGGCTTCGTCGTCACGTCCAACGGCTTCATCCTCACCAACCGCCACGTCGCCTACAACTGGCAGACCTGGTATCGCTTCGACTCGCAGGGCGACGTGGGTCCCGTGATCAACCCGCGCACGGGCGCCGTGCTCCTCGACGAGAATGGCGGTCCGGTCCTCACGCGCCCGCCGCAGCAGTGGATCCCGTCGGAGACCAAGCAGGCCGGCCCCAAGGGCGACATCGGCGACTTCCAGGCGCGTGTCGAGTACCTGATGGTGCGCTTCCCGAAGGATCCCACGCCGTTCGAGGCGCAGAACGTCCGCCCCTCGCAGCGCCACGACGTGGCCCTCATCAAGGTCGATGCCCCGCCCACGCTGCAGTACGTCAACATGGTCGACACGTACGACAAGACCAAACAGGGCGATGCCGTAACGGTAATGGGCTACCCTGGCGTGTCCGACGAGGTGATCACCCTCATCAAGTCGCGCGACATGTTCAACCGTGAAGTGCAGCAGCGCGTCCTGCCCATGCCGACGCTGTCGACGGGGAACATCGGCAAGATCCTGCGCGCCGCCGATGCCGAGGTGCGCGACGGCTTCATGACCTTTGCGCCGAGCGGCGACACGTACCAGCTCACGATCAACTCCACCGGTGGCGGCAACAGCGGTGGCCCGATGTTCGACGCCTTCGGCAACGTGATCGGGATCTACTTCGCGGGGAAGACGACCGACGCCCAGATCTCCTTCTCGATCCCGATCCGCTACGGGATGGAGCTGCTCCGGATCGGCGACCCGACGGCCGCCCGCTAGTCCCGCCAGCCACAACACGAGCCATCGGATCACCTCCCCATGTCTGCCGGACCTCCCATGCTCAGCTCGATCGGCCCGTACCGGGTGATCGACTACATCGGGGCCGGCGGCATGGGGACGGTGTATCGGGTGGCACACCGCGCCACCGGGCGCGTGGCGGCGGCCAAGGTGCTCAACACCACGGCCGCCCCACGCGCCCTGGAGCGCTTCAGCAACGAGGCGCGCATCCTCCAGGCGCTGTCGCACCCCGCCATCTCGCAGATGTACGATTTCCTCGAGGTGAACGGGGCTCCCTGCCTGGTGATGGAGTACGTCGACGGCGACACGCTGGAGCAGCTCATCCGCGCCCGCGGCCCGCTCCCCGTCGGCGACGCGATCCGCATCTTCGCCGCCCTCGCCGATGCCGTCAGCTACATCCACCAGCGCGGCATCGTGCACCGCGACCTCAAGACGAACAACGTCAAGGTCGACATCCTTGGCGCCGTCAAGCTCCTCGACTTCGGCATCGCCGTCGGCGACTCCACCCCTCGCCTGACGAGCACCGGCAACGTGGTCGGCACGCTGATGTCGCTGGCGCCGGAACAACTGCGCACCGGACGCGCCGAGCCGCGCTCCGACATCTGGGCGTTAGGGATCCTGTTCTACGAGATGCTCACCGGGCGACTCCCGTTCGAAGGGGGCGCCGACGGCTTCATAGGCGAGAAGATCCTGCGTGGCGCCTATGCACCAGCCAGCGAGCTGCGTCCCGGGCTCCCGCGCGAGGTGGACCGCATCATCGGGCGCTGCCTCAAGGTGCGCCCGGACGATCGCTACGCCACGGCCGAGGCGCTGCTCACCGACCTGCGCGGCCTGCAGTCGGGGGAGAAGCCGGCTGGCCACCTGCCGTCGCTGGTGGCGCTTGGCAATATCGGCGGGCGTGACCTCCTGCGTACGAGCGGCGAGGTCGCAACCACTATCGCCAGGCAGTGGCGACTCGCGCTGTCGGGGATGGTCGCCGTGGCCGCGATCGTCTTCTTTGCGTGGAGCCTCCGATCGCCGGGTGGTGAGCAAGGCCAAACGACCGGAAGCGGCACGACAACGATCGGCGTGGGGCCAACGGAGCGGGGCGACGTGCCGGGTGTTCGCTCCGCCGGGCGCGACGAAATCTCGCTCGGCCCGGAGGCCGTCACGCCAACCGAACCCATGCGCCCGGAATCGTTGGCGGTGCAATCGATGGCGGGAATCTCCGCGACGCTGGCCGACTCCGTGAGCCGCCGCCCCTTGATCATCCGCGTGATGGAGGGGACGGCCGACGTCTACATCAACGATGTGCGCGTTGGCACGACGCCCTACACCTGGCGTGCCCCGGTGGGGACCGAGGTGCAGCTCACGCTGCGGCGCCCCGGTTGCGACGATCTCCGCCGACCGCTGCGTCTCGAGGAAGGGATGCAGGAGACGATGGAGAGCCTGACCGGGTGCCGGCGCCCCTGAACCACGCGAGTCACCACTGCAACGTCGCATTGCCCTGACGCTCACTCCCTCATTGCCCCTTTCCGTGCACACGATGTCCTTTCTCGACCGTCTCTTCTCCCGCTCCCGATCGGCTGCAGCTGCCGGCGCTGGCGCCGTATCGAAGGGCGCGCGCCCCACCACCGAACTGGGACGCATGGGCGGCGTGGACGGTGGGCACGCCGCGGAGCTTCGCATCGAGGCCGGTGTGGCGACCGACCCCGGGTGCATTCGCGAGATCAACGAGGATTGCGTGCGCATCATCCGCCCGACCGCTCCCGATGCCCTGGCGCGGCAGGGGTTGCTCGCCGTGGTGTGCGACGGCATGGGAGGGCACGAGGCTGGCGAGATTGCCTCGCGCCTGGCGATGGAGACGATCGTGCTGCGCTTCGACGAGGACGATGGCGATCCGCTCGTCTCGCTCCCGCGTGCCTTGCAGGCGGCAAACCGCGCCATCTTCGACTCGGCCGACCGCAATCCCAAGCTCAAGGGGATGGGGACGACGTGCACCGCGCTGATCTTGCGCGGCGGGCACGCCTACAGCGCGCATGTTGGCGACTCGCGCCTCTACCTCATTCGTGCCGGCGAGATCTTCCTCATGACCGAGGACCACTCGGCCGTGATGCACCTCGTCAGGCAGGGGGTGATCTCGCGTGAGGAGGCGCGGCATCATCCCGACAAGAACGTCATCTCGCGCGCCCTCGGGAGCCATCGCGACGTGCAGGTGACGGGATGGCCGCAGCCCTTCGCCGTCCTTCCCGGCGATCGCTTCCTCCTGTGCAGCGACGGTCTCTACGACCTCATTGACGACGCGACCCTGCTCGCCGTGGCGCGCGACGCGCATCCGCAGGTTGCCTGCGATCGCCTGGTGACGCTCGCGCGCGAGGCTGGGGGGCACGACAACATCTCCGTTGCGATCCTCATGATGAGCGTGGCCGGCGAGCCCTCCGTAAACAGCGCCAAGGAGACCCGCGGCGTGGAGATCCCGCAATGATCGGGACCACGGTCGGCAACTATCGCATCGTCGAGAAGCTTGGCGACGGCGGGATGGGGGCCGTCTTTCGCGCGGTCGACGAGATGCTCGACCGTGACGTGGCCATCAAGGTCCTCAAGCCGGAGCTGGCGCGCAACGCCGCGCTCATCGAGCGATTCCGCCTGGAGGCGGTCGCGCTCGCGCGCCTGAATCATCCGCGCATCGCCACGCTGCACGGGCTCGAGCGGCACGGTGAGTCGCTGCTCATGATCATGGAGTACGTGCGCGGCGACACGCTCGAGGCCATCGTGCATCGCAACGGGCGCATTGCCTGGGCGCGCGCCTGCGAGCTGTGCGCCGCCGTGCTCGACGCGCTCGACCACGCGCACGACAAGGGCGTGGTCCATCGCGACATCAAGCCGGCCAACGTCATGCTGGCGAACAATGGCGCGGTGAAGGTGATGGACTTCGGCATCGCGCGGCTCATCGGGAAGTCCCGCCAGACGCAAGTGGGGCACGCGGTGGGGACGCCGATGTACATGGCCCCTGAGCAGTTGCGGGGCGAGGAGGTGGACGGGCGCACCGACCTCTATGCCGTGGGCGCGGTCCTGTTC
Source organism: Gemmatimonadaceae bacterium (assembly GCA_020852815.1). Lineage (NCBI taxonomy): Bacteria > Pseudomonadati > Gemmatimonadota > Gemmatimonadia > Gemmatimonadales > Gemmatimonadaceae > Gemmatimonadaceae bacterium. Next base: position 6,925 of record JADZAN010000004.1, read on the forward strand.
GAGCTGGTCACCGGGCGCATGGCCTTCGAGGCCGACTCGGACTACGGGCTGATGATGAAGCAGCTCAACGATCCACCGCCAGCCGCAAGTTCGTACGTAACTGACGTGCCACCGGCGGTGGACGACATCATCCGGCGGGCGATGGCCAAACAACGCGACGATCGCTACGCCAATGCGACGGCGTTCCGCGACGCGCTGCTCCTGGCCTCCGGGCTCGACGTTCCGCCCTCACGCCGCACGCCGATCCCCGCCGAGACGCGCCTGGCCGTGGAGTCCGCCGCGCAGAACGCGCCGGGTGCACTGGGTGCGCCGGTTGCGCTGGGTGCACAGGGGCCAGCGGGGACGCGCGTGGCCAGTGACGCCGCGAACCGAGCGCCGGCCACGCGCCTTGCCGACGATGCCGCCCCGGTGACGGGGACCTTCCACACCGCCGAGTCGCCCCGTCAGGCGCAATTGCGACCATGGGGATCGCTGGAGGGATGGTCGGAGGGATGGACGCGCGACTGGCGGACCTTCGCCGCGGCGGCCGCCGTACTCGTCGCCGCCGGGCTCGGCGTGCGCATACTTCGTCCGGACACCGACGTCACCGAGATGCCGGGGACGCGCCCGGACAGCGCGCAGGCGCAAGTGGCCGACACCACGCCGCGAACCGACATCGCGCAGGTTGTTCCTCCGCCGCGCACCGAGGATGCGTCGTCGCTCATCATCAACCCGCCGGCGCAGTCGGGCGGCGGCGGATCGGGGGGGGACAACGGAACGGGGGGGCGTCGAGCGCAACCACCGCGCGAAGCCGTCGTGCCGCCTAACGATCGCCCGGGCGGCGGGAGCGGGGGCGGGAGCGGAATCGAGCGAGCCGCGCCGCCGGCGGGTGGGACGTCTCGCCCGGTCTCGCCCACCGAGCCGGTTACTAACGATCCACCGCCGCGCACCGACGCACCGCGCGACGAGTCGCCCAAGGGCGAGGCGGTGGAGAGCGAGTCGGCCGCGAATGACGCGATCCGCGCTGCCATCGGGAGCGCGGCGAGTCTCCTGAGCGGCAGCAACTCGTCGGCGGCGTCGCTTCTCGACGGTGGCACGCAGGAGCAGTGGGGCGCGCTGATGCGGGAGGGGCGCATCTCGATGAGCGTGAGCGGTGCACCCGAGGTGCGCCTGCACGGCTCGCGCGCCACCGCGGAGTTCGACGCGAGCGTGAACGTCCGCTCCCCGTTCGGCGCCAACCGTCGCAAGAGCGCGCGCTTCACCGCGGAGCTGCAACGCGGTGGCGGCGGCTGGCGGGTGGTGGGGCTGCGGCCGCAGGGGAAGCTGGAGCTCAAGTAGAGGCGAGGTATGATGAGAAGAGAAAGGGCCCAGCCACCGGCTGGGCCCCTCTCGTCCCCAGCCTTCGCTGGGGCAGGCCTCTCGTCCCCAGCCTTCGCTGGGGCAGGCTTCTCGTCTTCTCGTCTTCTCGTCTTCTCGTCTTCTGCCCTTACGAAACGACGTTCGGCTTGTTCCCCTTGATCTCCTCGGTGCTCGGCTTCAGCTCCTCCAGCCCCGCCGCGCGCAGGATCGCATTCAGCCGGGGCAGGTCGCGATCCATCGACGCCTTGATCGCCTTGAGCTGCTTGTCCAGCTCCACCTTGAGGTCGCCGAACACCTGGTACGCCTGCTTGGTGGGGCGATACTCGCCCTGCCCCACGTAGCTGGCCACGCCGGCAATCTCGTTGTTGAGCCGGATGGGGAAGTTGAGCGGGTCCTGATTCGACTCGTTCTTGGTCTGGTAGACCTCCTGCTCGCCCGCGGTGATCTCCTTCATCATGCCGCCGGCGATCGACGTGAACTCCTTGGCCTGGTCGCCCGTGAGCTTCCCGGTGCGATCGTTCACGTTCCAGCGCATGTTGCGCACCATGCGCACGGCATTGTTTGCCTCCGTCGTCTTGTCGCGAATGGCGATCAGGAGGCGGAACTGCTCCTGGAGGTCGGCGTCGGTCGCGGTGCCGCGCGGGTCCTTCTTCACCAGGAAGCGCTGCACCTGGCTTTCGCCGCCCACGGTGAGCTTGACGGCGTAGGTGCCGGGAGGCGCAACGGGACCCGTGGTGCTGGCCGCCCACATGATCAGGTTGTCGAACGTGACGGCATCGGGATAGCGCAGGTTCCACGAGAAGGTGTTGAGCCCCGCGCGGTTGGCGACGCGCGGACGGCGCGCACCGCCGCCGAAGCCGCCGCCACCCGGGCCCCCCGGGCCGGCCGCCGCGCGCACGACACGCAACGCGCTGTCGCGCGACACGCCGGCGCGCACGAGCGAGTCGACGCGCGCGGCCCGCGCTTGCTCCTGACGGACCGAATCGGCGGCCGCGTCGGGGTCCATGTCGCTGGTGAACGACTGGATCACGTCACCCTTCGCGTCCGTGAAGTCGAGCGTGACCTTCTGGTTGGGCGACTTGAGCATGTAGTAGACGACCGCGCCCGACGCCGGGTTGGCGCCCACCGTGGCGCCGCCGCGTCCACCGCCGCCACCGCCACCCCCGCTCCACTGCGTCCGGTACGCATCGACCGGCTTGAAGAGGTGCGCCGCCTTCTGCGCAATGTCCGGCTGGTACTGCCGCATCGCCGAGATGTCGTCCATCACCCAGAACGACCGCCCGTGCGTGGCCAGGATGACGTCGTTGTCCTTGATCGCGATGTCATGCACGGGAACGAACGGCAGGTTCTTCTGCAGCCACTGCCAGTTCTGCCCGTCGTCGAACGAGACGTACACGCCGCGCTCGGTGCCGGCAAAGAGCAACCCGCGACGGACGGGATCCTCGCGAATCGCGCGCGCGAAGTGATCGCCCTTGATCCCGTTGACGATCTTCGTCCACGTCCTGCCGTAGTCGGTCGTCTTGTACAGGATCGGCGTCTTGTCGCCTAACGCATACCGGTTGGCCGCGACGTACGCCGTCCCCGCCGCGTAACGCGACGGCTCGATGATCGAGATGCGCGTGAAGTCGCCAATGTCACTCGGCGTCACGTTGTCCCACTTGACCCCGTTGTTGCGCGAGATCCAGATGTAGCCGTCGTCGGTCCCGGCCCACAACAGCCCGGGCGTCACCGGCGACTCATCGAAGGCGAAGATGAGCCCGTACGTCTCGACGCCGGTCTGGTCCTTGGTGATCGGACCGCCCGACGGGCCCATCGTCCTGGGGTCACGACGCGCAAGTTCCGGCGACACCGCGGTCCACGACTCCCCTTCGTTGGTGGAACGGAACAGCTGCGACCCCGCCGCATACAGCACGTTGGGATTGTGGCGCGAGAAGACGATCGGGAAGGTCCACTGGAAGCGGACCTTGATGTCTTCCGACGAATGCCCCATCGGGTTGCGCGGATAGACGGTCACGTCGCGCGTGAAGTCGGTCTCGCGATCCTTGCGATCGAGGTTGCCGCCGTAGCAGCCGGCGAAGGTGACGTTCGGCTTGAGCGGGTGCGCCGCGATGTACCCCGATTCGCAGCCGCCGGCATCGTACCAGTCGGCAATCTCGATCGTCCCCTGCTTGCGCGAGGGGCCACAGAGCGTCGAGTTGTCCTGCTGCGCGCCGCAGATCTTGTACGGCCACTCGTTGGTGGTGGTCACGTGGTAGAACTGCGCGGTCGGGAACTCCTGGTCGGTCCACGTGCGCCCCGCGGTGAAGGTCACGTTGGCCCCGCCGTCGTTGCCCTGCACCATCCGCTGATTGTCGTTAGGTGCGATCCACAGGTCGTGGTTGTCGCCATGCGGCGGGTTGATCGACACCGGGAACGTCTTCCCGCCGTCGTTGGAGCGGAAAAAGCCCACGTTGAGCCCGTAGACGATGTTCGTGTCCCTGGTGTCGGCGTAGATCTGCGAGTAGTACCAGGCGCGCTGCCGCAGCTTGCGCTCGCGGTTGATGTACGCCCACGTCGCGCCGCCATCACTCGACTTGTACACACCGCCCGAGTCGGCCTCGATCTGCGCCCACACCAGCCGCGGGTTCACCGGCGACACGGCGAGCCCCACCTTCCCGATGAGTCCCTGCGGGAGCCCCTTCGACTCCTTCACCAGGTTGGTCCAGCTCGCGCCGCCATCGGTCGTCTTGTAGATCCCCGAATGCACACCGCCCGACGACATCCCCCACGGCGAGCGCCACGCCTGCCACATCGCGACGTACAGCACCTCGGGGTTTGTCACGTCCATCGCGATGTCGATCACGCCCGCCGAGTCGCTGGTGAAGAAGATCTTGTTGAACGTCTTCCCGCCATCGGTGGTCTTGTACACACCGCGATTGGGCGTCGCCTTGAACACGTCCCCAAACACGCCGATGTAGGCGACGCTGGGGTTGGTGGGATGGATGCGGATGGTGGAGATGTGCTCGTCGCGGAAGCCAAGCATCTGCCAGGTGCGCCCACCGTCCGACGTCTTCCACAGGCCATCGCCGTGCGACGTGTTGCCGCGGATGTCGGTCTCGCCGCCGCCCACCCAGACCACGTCGGGGTTGAGCGGGTCAACGGTGATGGCGCCAATCGTCCCGCCAAAATAGCGGTCGGTCACCGCCTGCCAGTTCATCCCGGCATCGGTGGTCTTGTAGACCCCGCCACCGGTGGTCCCCATCCAGTACTCGAGCGGGCGTTGCGCCGAACCGGCGACAGCAACCGACCGCCCACCGCGCGCCGGTCCAATCTCGCGCCAGCGCAGTGCGGAGAAGAGCGACGTGTCGACCACCATGGGCGCCGTGGGAGCGGGAGCAACCTGCGCGCGCACGCCGGCCGGTCGCGCCTGCGCGACGAGCGGCGCCGATCCCGCGGCAAGCGCTACGGCCGCGACGGCGGCAACAACGGCGACCACAATCGATGCGTCGCGCCATCGACTGCCCGAGCTGTGAACGGACGAAGACATCGGACCCTGGGGGTTGGGGTTGGATTGATGATGCGGATTCTATCGATGCTGGAAGCACTACGCAGCGGCGGGGCGCGACGTTCTTCTGCATACAGTCGCGCAACGTGAATCCTGACAATTGCATGAACGCGCATTCGCGACTCCCGCTGGCACGACAATCGGTACGGAACGCAACCGAATGATCACGCGGCGCCAAGGCCCACGCGCCAGCGTGCAGGATGCTGTCCCCACCTCACCCTTGCGCCCTCGGCCGAGCCGAGCAGATCGTATGTCCATGCCTGCCGCGCTGGATCGGTATTACACGAGGGAGGAAGTGCTCGCCTTCCCCGACGACGGGAACCGGTACGAGCTCGTGCATGGGGAGCTGCTGGTGAGCCCGGCGCCACGGACTCGGCATCAGCGCGTGGTCGGGCGGCTGCACTTCGCGCTGATGCAGTTTGTCGAGGAGCACCACGCCGGCGAGGTACTCATGTCTCCCGCCGACATCTCGTGGGGCGGGCTCCCCGATGTGCTCGTCCAGCCGGATCTCTTCGTCGTTCCGTCGCGCTTTGGGCGCGTGCGAGAGTGGATCGAGATCCAGCAGCTCTCGCTCGTCATCGAGGTCCTGAGCCCCACCACCGCGCGCTACGACCGTTTCACCAAGCGCCGCCTGTACCAGGAACGGCGCGTCCCCCTGTACTGGCTCATCGATGTGGAGCAGCGCCGCGCCGAGGCCTGGACGCCCGATGCGACCTTCCCCCAGATGGAGGAGCGCGTGCTGTCGTGGCAGCCGGCGGCGGGAGCGACGCCGTTCAGCATCGACCTCGCGACGCTGTTCGAGGAATAGCGACCTCCGACCGGCGCCTCGATGACCGTTGGCGCCGAGCTCTTGCGCAAAGGGAGTTGTGCCTTCGCACGACCGTCCCATCCCTTCGCAGGAGTCCAACATGCCAAGCGTTGTCGCCCGCCTCATTCCCCGCGCGCCGCGAGCGCGCCTCGCCCTCGTCGTTGCTGTGCTGTCGGCGACGTCTATTGTCGCCCTTCCCTCATCAGCCGCAGCGCAGGGCAAGGAAGCGGGGAGTTCGATCTTCTCGCCCGGCTATATGGATCTGGGGCCCACGGTGGGGCTGGGTGGGATTGGTGAAGCGGGGATGGCCTTTGGCGGGCGCTTCGAGCGCGCTATCAAGCGCCTCCCCGATCTCGGCAACGGCACCATTGGCATCCAGGCCAGCGTCGACATCTGGAACTACAACAATCGCTACGTCGGGACCGACTACGACTTCCGCTATCTCAACATCGGCGTCACCGCCAACTACCACTTCGACGTGAAGAGCAACCCCAAGCTCGATCCCTTTTTCGGGCTGGGGTTGGGGAACAGCAGTGTGAGCACGGACTGGGCGGGCGACTACTCCAGCGGCATCTATTTCATTGGGCGGGCGGGGCTGCGCTACTTCATGAAGCCGCGTCTCGCGCTGTACGGCGATGTGGGGGCGGGGGCGTCGACGCTGAACGTTGGCGTGACGTTCGGGCTGGGGGGCGGGAAGTAGCGTCGGCGCGGCGGCGGCGTCCGGGGTGGGGGGTGGGGGGTGGGGTGCGCACGGTGGCACCCCGGGCGCGCGTCGTCGGCCTTCACTTGGTGGGCTTGGGGAGGAACTGTTCGCGCTCGGCGCGCCACTTCACCGCCTCGTCGTGCCGCCCTAACGAGTCGAGCGCCAGCGACAGGTCGAGGCGGGCCGCCTGCAGGAAGCTCACGTTAGGCGCGGTGATCTTCTTCACGATGCCGTAGCCGCGCTCGGTCTCGGGAATGGCCTCGCGAAAGCGCCCGCTGCGCAACAGGACGCGCCCCAACTTGATGTAGCCGATCCCCGTGTTGAGGTGATCGGGCCCCTGCGAGGCGATGTAGTGTTCCAGTGCCTGCCGGTACATCGGCTCCGCCAGCGCGTACTTCTTCTGGTAGAGGTACGCATCGGCCATGTTGGCGGTGGCCACGCCGGTGCGGAAGTTCATCCCCGGATAGGTGCGAGCGTAGATGTCGCGCACGCGAGTAAAGATCGTCACCGCGTCGTCGTAGCGTTCCTGTCGCAGCGCCAGGTTCCCCAGTTCGTTGAGCGTGTTGGCAACGAACGGATGCGACGGGCCAAAGACGCGCTCGCGGATGGCCAGCGCCTTCTCGAAGGGGACGCGGGCTTCGTCGTACCGGTTCTGGAGGAGGAGCGCACGCCCGAGGTAGGTGAGGTTGCCCGCGGTGCGAAAGTGCTCGCTTCCATAGAATGCGGTCGAGATGTCGAGCGCCTGGCGGAACAGCGATTCCGACGCCGCGTAGTTGCCACGTTCCTGCTCGGTGGCGCCGAGGTTCATGAGGTCCTCGGCCACGCGCGGGTGGCGTGCGCCAAAGAGCGTGCGCGTGAGCGCGAGCACCTGGCGATTGAGCGAGTCGGCGTTGTCGTAGTTGCCGGCGTAGAAGTGCGCGTTGGCCAGTTCGCCGAGTGCCTGATGCACCACGTTGGGCTCAGCGCGCGTCTGTCGCAGCGACGTGACCAGCGAGTCGAGCGTGGCAATGGCGCGGGCGTGCTGACCGCGCTCGGTGAAGGCCCTGCCTAACGCCACGCGCGCCTCGACCACCGGATCGCGCACCGTGACGCCATCGTCGGCGCCGGCGCCTTGGAGCGTGCGCAAGCCGTCGCCGATCAGGCGCTCGCCCTCGTCGTAGCGTGCCTGCGAGGTGCGCAGGTCGCCCAGGCGCACCATGGCGCGCGCGGCCTCCTCGCTGCGCGCGCCGGCAATGCGCTGCCACTGCGCGAGCCCCGTGGCCAGGAGCGAGTCGGCGCGATCGAGGACGCCCATCTGGGCATAGATCCCGCCCAACGTCTCGTACAGGTCGGCCTGCACGCGCGGTTCGAGGTCGAGGGCGCGGGCCTCGACCACCCCCTGATCGAGCAGCGTCGCCACGCGCAGGCTTTCCGCGGGACCGGCCGCCTCGTCGCCCCCCTGGAAGAGCGTGGTGATGAAGCGCTGGATGCGTTGCGTGCGCACCGACTCGGCGAGGGCGCGGTCGCGCGCCTGGGCCAGTCGAATCGTGTAGAACGTCGTGAGCGCGACAATCGCCACGACGGCGGCCGCGGCCACGGCGACGCCGCGCGCGTTGCGCCTGACGAAGGTGGCCGCGCGATAGCCGAGCGAGTCGCCGCGCGCGTCGAGCGGCTCACCGGCCAGGAAGTGATCGAGATCGCGCAGGAAGGCGTCGATGGAGCGATAGCGCCGCGACGGATCCTTGTGCATCGCGGTGAGGACGAGAACGTCGAGATCGTCCCATTCGGAGTCGCGCGCCTCCACCGGCGGGAGCGGCTGCGCCGCGGCGGTGTGGCCGCGTTCCTTGCCGTGCACATTCAGGCGGGCGCGCGCCGAGGGGCGCAGGGGATCGGAGGCCGTGATCAGCGCCTCTGCCTCACGCGGGGTGCGCCCCGCGAGGTCGAACGGGAGCACGCCCGTCAGGAGTTCGTACAGCAGGACGCCCACCGAGTAGACGTCGGTCTGCACGCCGACGCGCATCCCTTGCACCTGCTCGGGCGCCGCGTAGGCCGGGGTCATGAGGCGCAGCCCCGTGCGCGTCACATCGTCGGGCGTATCGCCCGGCTCCAGTTGCTTGGCGATCCCGAAGTCGACGAGCTTCACCGTCCCGTCGACGCGTACGAGGATGTTGGACGGCTTGAGGTCGCGATGGATGACGAGCTGCTGGTGGGCGTGCAGCACTGCCTCGGCGACGGCGCGCAGCAACCGCAATCGCTCGCGCAGCGGGAGCCGGTGCTGCGCACAGTGGTCGGTGAGCGTCGTCCCCTCGACGAACTCCATCGCGATCCACGGCGTCCCGTCGGGGAGCGCGCCGGCGTCGTAGAGGTGGGCAATGGCGGGGTGGTGGAGCTGCGCGAGCGTGCGTTGTTCGGCGACGAAGCGCTCGCGCCGCGCGGGGGATGCCCAGGCGTCGCGCAGGAGTTTCACGGCGGCGTCGCTCCCCAGGTCGTCGCGGCGGGCGAGATAGACCACGCCCATCCCCCCTTCCCCAAGCATCCGCAGCAGACGATAAGGGCCGCAACGGATGTCGGGGACGCGCGACGCCGAGTCGGCGCCGCCGATCACGGAATGGACGACGTGCGCGACGTCGGCGTCGAGGAGCGTCCGGTTCTGGGCATCGGACGCCACCAGGCGCTCGACTTCGGCTCGCAGCGTGTCGTCGCCGCGACAGTCCTCGTCGAGGACTCGCTGCCGCTCCTCGGGGGCGAGGTCGGCAACGCGATGAAAGAGGTCCTGGACCACCTGCCAGCGCTCAGCGTCCATTGTCCCTCCCGCGCCGCGGCCGGCGCCTAACGACCAGAGCGGAGTTCGGTGGCCAGCCAGGCGCGCGCGGTGCGCCAGTCGCGCACGGCGGTGGCCTCGGAGATCTCGAGCAGCGCAGCCGCTTCCTTGAGTTCGAGTCCGCCAAAGAAGCGCGCCTCCACCAGCGTGGACTGCCGCGGGCTCAGCGTCGCCAGCCGGTCCAGCGCCTCGTCGAGCGCGAGGAGTTCGTCGGCAGCGGTCGGCATCACCCCGGCGGCGTCCATCGAATCCTCGAAGGTGACAAAGGCGCTGCCACCGCCGCGCTTCTCGGCCTTCCGCCGGCGAGCCGCCTCGATCAGCACTTGTCGCATGGCGCGGGCGGCGATGCGCCGGAAGTGCAGGCGAGACGTGCGCGCGACGTGCGGCGAGTCGGCGAGCTTGAGCCACGCCTCGTTCACCAGCGCCGTTGGACTCAGCGTCGCGCTGGGGTCTCCCTCACGAACGCGCGTGGCCAGCCGGCGCAGCTCTTCGTACGCCTCGCTGAAGACGGCATCGAGCGCCCGGCGATCCTCGTCCGAGACGACGCGAGTCGCCTCCGCCAAAGGGTCGGATGACGGCGACGGAGACGAACCGTCCGGGCGCTCTCGATCGATCATCAGGGGGGCGAGACAGTGCGAGGCGGGGGGCGAGGTGTCGACGGCGCACGCGACGGTCAGGCGTCCATGCCCGAAGCCCCAACCTCGCGTGGTGCCCAGTGGAACGCCAGAGGCCGGATGCAGCGCGTGATTGCTGGCAGCGCTGGTCTGCGCAATGGAGAGAGCCCTCCCGCCCGTCCCCCCGCTCTCGCCGCCGCCATGCCTTCCCTTCGCTCGCACCTCCACGCTCCGTCTGCGCGCAATCGTCGCCAGTGGCTGGCCGCGCTCGCCCTCCTGGCCGCGTGCGGCGGCGGTGGAGGCGACGGCAATGGCGGCACCACCAATCCACCACCCCCGACTGGGACGCTCGCCCTCACCATCCCCTCGGGCGCCGCCTCGCTCACCGTCGGAGGAAGCGCGACGATGTCGGTCACCATCTCGCGCGGCGGGAGCTTCAACGGCACGGTCTCGCTCTCGGTCAGTGGGCTCCCGGCGGGAGTCACCGGAACGTTTGCGCCGTCGTCGCTCGACGGGACGCAGACCTCGTCGGTGCTCACCCTGTCGGCCGCCACCAGCGCCGTCGCGGGGAACGCGACGCTCACCGTCTCTGCCTCCGGCAGCGGGGTCACGACGCAGACGGGGACGATACAACTCGTCATCGTGCAGCCGGCCATCACCATCCTCGCGACGCCGACCGCACTCACCATCGTCGCCGGGGCCACGGGAAGTTCGACGATCTCGATTGGACGCTCCGCCGGCTACACCGGCGCCGTGACGCTGGCGCTCGACAACCCACCGGCCGGGATCACCGGGAGCTTCAACCCCTCACCAACGACGGCGAACAGCTCGGCGCTCACCCTCACCGTGGGCGCGTCGGTGACACCCGGCACGTATCCGGTCACCGTGAAGGCAAGCGCCCCCGGCGCCGCTGACAAGACGCTGGCCCTCACGCTCACCATCACGGCCGCGCTTCCCATCGGATTCTCCATGGGCGTGGACCCGGTGGAGTTCGAGCTTCCCGCGGGCAATGGATGGAGTGGCTATGGCGTCGTGTCCGTGCAGCGGCTCAACGGCTTCGCCGGTGCAGTAACGGTGTCGATCTCGTCTCCCGTGGGGGCGGTGGGGTCGGCCGTCGCGCCCACGCCGTCGACGATTGCTGCTGGCGAGACGATGACCAACATGTTCGCGCTTGCGGCTGGCGGCACGGCGCCCGGCGTCTATCCGGTCACGGTGAAGGTGACCGCCCCCGGCTTCGCCGAGCAGACGACGCAGGTGCGCCTTCGCGTCTCGCCGCCGAGCAGCGGGAGCATCCAGTGGAAGTTCTGCTCCGCCAGCCGCGTCCCGCGCTACTTCGCCGTCCGCGACGGCAACGGGGCCTGGCGGCACATCGTGCCATCGGGGCCAGCGGCGGCCACGCGTGCCGATCCGACGATCTACTCCTTCTCGCTCTCGCAACCAACGGCGGCGGTGGCCATGGTCTCGCTGGGCGAGAAGACGAGCGCCTCGCCCCTCATCCAGGGCTTTCGATGGGACGTGTACTACCTCACGGCGCAGGAGGTGGCCGATCGTGCCGCGGCGGAGTGTGTCCGGCACCCCGACTCCAGCACGCGCAGCGCCTCCGGCTCGCTCACCGGCTACCAATCGTTTGATGCGGTCGTGGGATCGGCGAGCAACTACGCCATCGTGAACCCGGGGAGCACCGGACTCGCCACCACGACACTGACGGCGCAGAACCTCCAGCCCGGGGCGTTTGACCTGTTCGTGACGCGCTCCAGCTTCAGCGCGGGGGGGAGCGTCCCCATCGTGACGCAGCAGTTCATCCTCAAGCGCGCGCTGGACCCCGCGTCGGGGACTGGGCTCCCGGCGCTCTCCTTCGCCACGGACGGGATGACGCCCGCCACGGGGAGCGTGGCGATGGGGAACACGAACGGGGAGACGTTCAGCTTCATCTCCAACTTCCTCACGGCGCAGGGGCTGAACGCCATGTTCCACGCCTCTGCCGGATACAGCACCACCAGCCGCACCTGGTACGGAGTCCCCAACGCGCAATTGCAGCCAACGGACCTGCACCAACTGGTGGCGACCACCGGCAACACGAGCGCCCGCCGCGCCGTGATCGCCTACGCCGCGCAGGTCTCCAATCGCACGCTCGACTTCGGCCCCGCGCTGTCGGCGCCATCGATCGCTGGCGGGAGCGGCGCCGTGGCGCCGTGGCTGGTGCGCGCCACGGGGACGCTGGGCGCTGACTACACGGCCCGCGCCTCGCTGTACCTGCGCGAGACCATCGCCGACCCGCGCGCCATCATGATCGTCGCCTCGCGGGGCGCGTTAGGCGCCGGGAGCGCCTACGACGTTGCCGTTCCCGACCTCACGGCGGCCGTGGGCTTCACCGCCTTCTGGAACCTGCGGCGGGGCGCCGGGGTGCGCTGGACCTTTACGGGCGGTGAAGGCGACCCAGGGTCGACCGAGGAGGTCTTCTGCATGCAGGTGGGATACTGCGACGTCAAGGCGGTGGCGGGCGCGGTGTACAAGTCGGCGCAGGCCACCGGGACCATCACGATTCCGTGAGTGCCGACAGGCGCTGGCGCAGCATGTCACGCATGGCGGCCGGCGCAAGCAGTTCCGCGTCGGGGCCGTACTGCAGCACGTGGCGAATGCCCCACGCCTCGTCGGCCAGCGGGTGGTCCATCACGAGCGACTCGTCGGCTGCAAGCACGCGCCGTTCGCGCTCGGCGATCCAGCGCGCGATGCGCGGCGAGTACCGGATGCGCATCGTCCGCATGCCGTCGTGCTGCAGGACACGCCCGTCCTGCAGGACGCGCCCGACATCGATCTCCCGCGGGCGCTCGAACGTCTCGTCGCCCACCATCGCCGATTCGATGCGATCGAGGCGGAAGACCCGGATGGCGTTCGACGTCTCGCAGTGGGCAATCGCGTACAGCATCCCGCTGCTGGCCACGAACATGTACGGGTGAATCACGCGCTGGCCGGGTGTCTCGCTCCCCGACCTGCGGTACACGAGGCGGAGCGTGCGCTGGTCGCGCATGGCGCGCCGCAACGCCGCCAGGTGCTCGGTGTGCGTGGCCTCGCCGAGCGACGCGCCGTGCACGCCATCGGGAATGGTGTCCGAGGGAAGCTTGGCGATCACCTGGCGCAGCCGATCGCGCGCGCGGTCCAGCGCGCCGCGCTCGTCAGGCGGGCGCTGCGTGCGCAACACGGCGAGCCCCAGCTCGAGGGCACACAGCTCGGGCACGGTGAGGCGCATGGGGCGCAGGAAGTGATCGGAGCGAGCCGACACGCGCCCATTCTCGACATATGCCGACACGCCATCCACGAAGCCGGCAGGTGCATCGTAGCGCGTCACGAGCGAGAAGAGGTCCTTCTGCAGCACCGCGACCGTGGTCCCGATGCGGCGTGCAACCTCCTCGACGTCATGTTCCTCGCCGTTGGCAATCTGCGGCACGAGGAGGAGGATGCGCCGAAACTGCGCCACGGCCCCGGTGGCGCTCCACGGCTCGACGGCGCGGGCGCGGCGTGGAGTTGCGGCTGGCGGCATCGCTGTCGGCGCGGGGAGCGGGTCCGGCGAGGGACGCCCATACAGCGTGCACGTCTCGCGCGCCAGCGTGCGGAACGCCTCGACCATCGATGCGGGGGCAACTGGCGCGAGCTCGCCGCCAAACGACAGGAGCCAGCGCGCGAAGACGTCGGCGCGCCGCACGGTGAAGCGACGCTGGTCGCCCGCCCCCGGAACGTCACTCCCCAGCTTCATCGCCGCCACGGTCGGCCCAGATTCACCGCGAAAAGCGACGTCCACGGTCAACGCGTCGCCGTCCCCCAGCTCCCAGGCATGGCGCGAGCGGCCATGGTCACGCAGGCGGAACGTTGCCGGGATCTCGTAGTCGGCGCGCTGCGTGCGCTGGCCGTTCACCGACACGGCCGACATCCGGTTGAGGCGGAAGTTGCGCAACTCCTGGCGACCGCAGTCACGCGCCGCGAGGTACCAGTGACCGCTGAGGAAGAAGAGCCCGTATGGCTCCACCGTGCGGCGCTCGGCGCGGTCGGTGCTCATGGCGTGGTACTCGAACGACACGCGCTTGCGGCGGCGCAGCGCATCGCCTAACGCCTCGAACGTCGCGGCGTCGGGGCGGGTGCGCGCTGCCACGATGTGCGGCTCGCCAGCCGAGGGCGCCATGGCGTCGAGGGGAAGGTCGATCGCCAGCTTGCGCATCGCCCCCTCGGCCTCCAGCGCCAGCATCGGGTCGCCGAGGGTTCGCACGAGCGCCGCCGCGTCCACCACCGCCTGCAGTTCGTCGGCCTCGAACGTCAGCGCCGCGAGTGCGTGATAGCCGTACGCGTCGACGCGTGGCGGCGCGGTGGCCGGGGCATCGGGAACGGCACAGCAGAGGTAGGGGAGATAGAAGTCGCGACGCTCGAGTCGATACGCACCGCCGGCGTTGCCGTCCTCATCGGCCACGGGAACGATCGGAATCCCGAACTTCCTGAGTTCGTCCTTGTCGCGCTCGAACTCGCGCTTGAGCGATTCGCGACGCCGTGTGCGCTCCGCCCCCGCCGGGAGGCGCTCGGTCTCCGCCAGCTCGTTGGCGTACGCCGGGACGTCGGCGGCCAGTTGCGTGAACGTTGCCGGGAACTTGCGCGCGAGGAGCGATGCCACGAGGTCGACCCACCGCTGCAATTTCGGGTTTGGGGTCCCCTCGCCGGCGTCCATGTCTCCTGACGGTTGCGTCGTGCTGTCGTTCACCGCCCCACCTCCATCGAGAATCACGCCGGCTGCTGGCGAACCGGGTTCGCGCGCCGTGCGTCAGCCATGCGCGCCTCCAACCCGCTGGTGCGCCCGGTGGTACGCGCCACCGCCGCGCGAATCGCGGCATGGCTTCCCACGAGCGTGACGCTCTGTCGCGCCCGCGTGGCCGCCGTGTAGAGCAGCTCGCGACTCATGACGCGGCTCTCGTAGTCGGGAACGACGACCATCACGTCGTCGAACTCCGACCCCTGCGACTTGTGTACCGTCATGGCCCACGCCGTCTCGCACGCCGGAAGGCGCGTGGGGGCGACGCCGCGGATCGTTCCATCGTTGGCCCGGAAGTGTACCATGGCGCGCCCGCGCTCGTCGTCGCGCCATACCACGCCGATGTCGCCGTTGAACACGCCAGTCGTGTAGTCGTTGGCTGTCACCAGCACCGGGCGCCGGTGGTACCAGTGATCCTTTACCGAGTGGCCGCGCGTGAGGAGCCAGCGCTCCACGGCGGCATTGATCCCGCTCACGCCAAGGCGCCCCTCGCGCTCGGGGGCCAGGATGCGGAAGGCGTCGAGCGCGTGGAGCAGTTCACCGGACGTCGTGGCCGCCAGGCAGCGCTCGAGGTTGGGGACCAGCGGCGCGACCAGCGCATCGGTGTCGGCGGCGGGAGAGCGCCACTGCGCCTCGGCATGCGCATCGCTGCCTAACGTCTGCAGCACCTGGTCGGCATCGCCAGCCAGGATCGACGCGGCGAGCATCCCGATGGCGGGGTGCCGCTCGAAGCGCCAGGAGTGCGTGAGGAGGTCGACCGAGTGCCGCAGCGCGCTCCCCTCCGGCTCGGCGAACGCCGCGCGGCAGAGGGCGCCGAGCACGTCGCCTGCGTCGACCGAGGCCAGCTGGTTGTGGTCGCCGACGAGCATGAGGCGGGCGCCGGACTTGAGGGCGCGCAGGAGCGCGTCGAGGAGGAGCACATCCACCATCGACGCCTCGTCGACGATCACCAGGTCGTCATCGAGCGGGTCGTTGGCGTTGAAGCGGAAGGTGTCGTGCTGCGGGTGATAGCCTAACAAGCGGTGGAGCGTGCGCGCCTCGCCGGGAAACGGGGCGCGCGTCCCCGTTTCGCGTTCGATGGCGTCGAGTCGCTGGCGAATGGAGTCGGTGAGGCGCGCCGCCGCCTTTCCGGTGGGCGCGGCGAGGGCAACGCGCATCCCGCGCCCCTGGCGCGCCCAATCCACCAGCATCTCCGCCACGCGCGTCGTCTTTCCCGTGCCGGGCCCGCCGGTGATGATGGAGAAGGCATCGGCCCCGCGCTCGGCCCCCAGCGCCACCAGTCGTTGCACGTGCTGCGCGATGCGCCGCTCCGCGTCGAAGTAGCGGCGGAATTGCACGACGCCATCGCGCAGGACGAGTGGGACCACGGGCGGCGTGACGCCATCGCTCACCACACGTGAGCGCGCCAGCACGTCACCCCACCACGCATCGTCGCCGTCCGGCAGCCCTTCGGGGACGGGCGCGCCGGCTGCCTCCACCGCCGCGGCGACCAGGCGCACCGCCGCGCGCGCCTGACGCGCGAGTTGCTCGAGCGTGAGCGCGCTGTGCCCCTCGCGCCGCGCGCGCGAAACCAGCGCCGCGGCCAGCGCGACGGCGAGCGCCTCGTCTCCCACCTCGCCGCGGCGCACGCACATTTCCGCCAGCTGCACGTCGATCGACTCCAGCGCCCGCTCCGAGTGAAGCGCCGCCAGCAGGTCGCGCACCTCGAACGACGCCACCGTCCCATCGATGCCGTCCATCCCCTCCGACGCACCGGGCGTTGCGCCCACCACCTCACGCGACGTCACGCCCGCCTCCCCAGCGCGATGTCCAGTGCGTCGAGCAGCGCGGGGGTGGGTGCATCGCGGAACCACCCGCGGTCCGAGGCGCCGTCCACGCCGCGCAGGAAGACGTACGCCACCCCTCCCCAGTGCCGCGACGGATCGTAGTCACGCTGCCGCACTCGCAGGTGCCGGTGCAGCGCCAGGCAATACAGGTGATACTGCAAGGTATAGTGCGCCTGCATCATCGCGTTGGAGAGCGCCGCGGGGGCGTAGTCGTCATCGTCGTCGCCAGGGTGGTTCGACTTCCAGTCCATCACCCACCACTGCCCATCGCGCTCGAAGGCCAGGTCGATCACCCCGCTCAGGTAGCCGCCGACGGCGGAATCTCGCAGCGTGCGCAGGAATGGAACATAGGCGCGCGCGTGCGCGCTTCCGTGCAGTGCCAGCGCGTCGGCGATCCGGCGGACCGACGCCGACGCCACGGAGAGGTCGAAGCGCCACTCGCGCACGCCGGCGCGCAACGGAATCTCGGCGAGCGAGAAGCCGCCACCGGGCACGGGGGCGCGGCAGACGGTGTCGAGCATCCCCATCACGTCATCCACGCGCTGCTCGGCCGTGTCCACGTCGTCCAGGATGCCGTGGCGCCCCAGCGTGCGCTGCACCATCTCGCGGCTGCGCGGCTCCAGGGGGCGGGAGAAGTCGAGCGACTCGAAGACGTCGTGCAGCGCGATGCCGCCCACGCGCCCGGCGGGGAAGGCGCGGAAGCCGACTGTCGCGCGCCGCTCGTGGGGCTCGCTGCGCAACAGGAGCGGATCGGCCACGTCGCGCCCCTCCTCGCTGTGGGTGTCGGCCACGAGGGCGGTGAACGACGTGAGTTGCCACGTGGCGAGCTGGCCACGCGCCAGCTGCAACGTGCGCGGCCTGGGGACCGTGGCGACCGGCGGCAGCGCCGGCGCCACGGCATTCCACACCGTATGCCCCACCTCGCGCATCGCCATCGTCCCGCCGCTCGCCGACACCATCGCCTGCAGCGTGGCACGGCTGGCCGTCCCACTCTCCGCATCGCGCAACAGCCAGCCGAGCGCCGACTCGCTCGCCAGCGACGCATGCACCGAAGCTTTTCCCGGCTTCCCGATCTCCCCAAACACCACGTAGCAGCGATGAATGGCGCGCGTCAGCGCCACGTACGTCAGGCGCAACTCCTCCTCGTCCATCTCCCGCGCCTGCGCCTTCAGCCGCGCGTCGTGCTCGGTGCCGCCAAGGTCGAGGATCCCTTCTTCTCCCTCCACCACGTTGGCCGGAATCACCTTGAAGGCGACCGCCTTCTCCGCCTTGCGGTCCCACAGCTCGGGGCAGAAGACGACGTCGAACTCGAGCCCCTTGGCCTTGTGCACGGTGAGGAGCTGCACGGCGGCGCTGTCGGTCTCCAGTCGCAGTTCGCGGCGCAACGGAGTGTTGGGGACGGTGCGCTCGCGCGCCATCCACGCCGCGAACCCCTCGGGGGGGACGGCCGCTTCGGCCCACTCATCGTGCAGCAGCTCGATCACGTGCCGCACGTTGGTCATGCGGCGCTCACCGTCGGGGAGGGCGAGGAGGCGCGCCGTCATGTCACGCTCCGCCAGCAGCTCGCTCATCGCCACCGCGAAACCGCGCGAGCGCCACGACTCGCGCGCCGCCGTCAGGCGCTCCACGAGCCCCTGCCACGCCCCCTCCTGCTCCGGACGCAGCATCGACGCGACCTCGCGCGCATCGCTCCCCCACAGGCGCGTCGCCAGCGCCGAGCGAACCGCCCCGCCGTCGCCGGGGTCGGCCATGGCCGTCGCCAGGCGCACGATCTCGTTGGCTTCGTCCGATTGCAGCACGTCGTCGTCGGCGCCGATCACCGCCGGGATGCGCGCGCGGTCCAGCACGCGCTTGAGGGCGCGTGCGCTGCGATTGTAGCGCACCAGCACCGCCATCCTGCCGTATGGCACGCCACGCTGTTGCAGCTGCACGATCTCGTGCGCGATCTCGTCATTGATCATCTCTGCGGCTGCCTCCTTCGAGACAATGCCGCGACTTCGATGGCTCCCGTCGACCCACCACCACTCCAGCGCCGCGCGACCGTCGCCCGCCATGGTCCCCGGCGGTTCCGGCGTCGTGGCCGCCGTCACGCGCGGGAAGTCGATCTCGTCCTCGCTCACCCCGAACGGCAACGGCATCCGCGTGAACAACGCCTCCACAGCACGCACGTAGGCATCGCTGGAGCGGTAGTTCTCCAACAGCGTGAAGCGGCGCGACGCTTCACTCGCTGCGCGGAGGTAGGCCCGGATGTCGGCCCCGCGAAAGCGGTAGATCGACTGCTTGGGATCGCCGATGAGGAAGAGCGGACACCCCGCGAACGCCGTGGAGAAGATCGGATACTGCGTGCGGTCGGTGTCCTGGAACTCGTCGATGAGCGCCGCCCCGAAGCGCGCGCGGATACGCTGCGCCAGTGGGCCGTCGCTCCCCTCCTCGATGAGGACATCCTTGACGGTGCGCAGCAAGTCGTCGAACCCGCGCAGGTGGCGGCGCCGCTTTTCCTCCTCGAACGACTCGTGCACCACCGAGGTGAAGTGCGCCAGCAACCCCTGCGCGCCATCGGCCGCATCGAGCGCGATGCGCGTCCTCTCGTGGCGACGATACGGGATCACCAGGCTCTTCACCCACCCCTCGAACGGCTTGCCGCTGTCGACGACGAGCGTTGCATCGGCGGCGTCGTTGATCAATCGCTTGCGCGCCCAGTCGCGCGCCGCGCGGCCGAACGGCTCGGTATCGTCCTCGATGAAGGTCGTGCGGAAGGGGATGCGCGATTCGAGCGCGCTCTCGCCCAGCACGCGCTGGCAGAAGCCGTGGATGGTGAAGACCGCGAGATCATCGAGCGAACGCAGCGCCGCGGCGATGATCGCGCCACCGTCGGCGCCGTGCTCCTCCGCGAGCGCGAACAGGTCGCCGTTGCGGGCCGTGCGCTCGGGGGGCGAGTTGCTCCA
Source organism: Gemmatimonadaceae bacterium (assembly GCA_020852815.1). Taxonomy (NCBI): domain Bacteria; kingdom Pseudomonadati; phylum Gemmatimonadota; class Gemmatimonadia; order Gemmatimonadales; family Gemmatimonadaceae; species Gemmatimonadaceae bacterium. The sequence continues at coordinate 26,292 of JADZAN010000004.1, forward strand.
CACCTGCTCGGCTTCACGCAGCGTGGTGCGAATGCGCGTGACCAGCTCCTGCGTCGCCTTCTCGGTGAAGGTGACGACGAGGATGCGCGCGAGCGATTCGACCTTGCGTTCCAGGAGGAGGCGAAGGAGGAGGCGCGTGATGGCGAATGTCTTCCCCGTCCCGGCGCTGGCCTCCACGAGCGTGATGCCGGGATCGAGCGAGACGTCGAGCGCGCGGAACGGCGCGGGCGCGTTAGGCGTCATCCCTCCCCTCCGTGTGCCTCGTCCCACCCATCGAACAGCCGCCGCGCGAGCGATTCGAACTCGTCCCAGCTCTCCTCCATCGGGTCGATGCCGCGGAAGCAAAGGGCGACGTAGTCGTCGTGCGCATCGCCACTGGGGGTGTGGTCGTTCGGTTGCGCGTCGTACTTGCGCGAGGCCTCACTGCGCGGGTCCTTCGGTTCCGGCGGCGCCTTGGCCGTCGCGCTGCTCCCCTTCTTCCCCTTCGCCTTGGGGCTCGCCGGTTGCACGTAGGTGGCCTGGGCCCACGCCTCTCCCGCCTGGGCAAAGAACGGGAGCGGGCGCCGCAGCCCCTCGCGCGCCGCCGCCACCAGCGCCGCGAGCTTCTCCGGCGCCGCCGGGACGGGGCCAAACGTCTCCGTGCGTGCCTTGTCCGCGTCACGCCACACCATCACGGTCGTCTCGGGGAGCTTCACCTCGCCCTGCGCGCGCGCCGCGAGCATCGCCAGGTGCTCGACCCAGGCGCGCATCACGTGCTCGGACCGGCGAGACCCCGCGCGCACGGCGTAGCGCACGCCGCCGCGCACGCCGTTGATGCGTCCCGTCAACCGCCAGCCATTGCCCTCGATGGTGACGGGAATGGTGGCCGCCGCGACGTCGCCAGGGACGACCGCCATCACCAGCGCCACCTGCTTCGACAACGAATCGTGCCACGCCTTCCCCAGTTCGTTAGGCGGGAGCGACCCGTCGGCAATCAGGCGCCGCTGTTGGCCCGCATCGTCGCGCGTCCCCGCCAGCGCCGCGGCGAGCATGCGCGACCTGATCCCCCCTTGCTCCATGTGGTCCAGCGCGAACCGTTCCTCATCGGCCCCCTCGTCGAGTTCGTGGCCGAGGAAGACGCGCAGCGTTCGCGTGCAGAAGAACTTCGACGGATTGGACCAGCAGTCGGTGAGATCCTTGAGCGTGAGGAGAAACGGCGCATCCCCTTCCCCATCCACCGCTTCGATTTCTCCGACCACGAAGGGGGGTTCCTCCTCCAGACGGTTGGCCAGCGCGCGCGCCGCCCCGGCCTGTTCCCGCGAGTAGGAGAAGAGGCGCGGGTCGTTCCCCGCCCCGAAGTACTCCGCGGAGAACGGCTGCAACGGGTGCCGCACGACGAGGGCGCATCGCGCCACGTCATCGTCTTCATCCGCCGGCACGCGCACCGCACGCCGCCCCACATGGTCGAGCAGTTCGTCGAGCACGACACTCGGCGCCCGCACCGAGTTGTCGCTGACGGCACGCCCGGCATAGGCCAGGATGAGGCGATCGCCCGCCGCCATGAGCGTGTCGAGGAAGAGCTGCCGGTCGTCGCTGCGCAGGTCGCGGTCGCCCGGGCGCCGCTCCTGTTCCAGCAGGTCGAAGGCCGAGCGCCGGTCGCGTCGCGGGAATACGCCGTCGTCCAATCCCACCATCGCGATCACGCGGAAGGGGAGCGAGCGCATCGGCTTGAGCGCGGCGACCGTCATCCCGCCCTGCAGGAAGCCCGTCCCGAACCCCTCGTCGTCGAGCTCCGTCTCGAGCCAGTCGCGCACCACGGCGAAGGGGACGGTCTTGTCGTACCCCGCCATCTCGCCCAGCGTCACCAGCCGCCGGATGTTGGCCGCCACCGCACCCACCATCTGCTGTTCGTTGGAGTCGTCAGCCGCAAGAAAGCGCTCCACCGCGCCGAGCAGCGTCGCCGCCCAGTCAGCCAGCGTCTGGTCGTTGCGCCACAGCGCCAGCGTGTCCGCGAGGTCGTCGACCCAGCGCGCAAGGTCTGCCAGCAGCTCCGGTTCGCCCAGCAGGTCGCCGGCCTCGGGGAGGAGCGAGAGGACCTCGTCATCGATGCGCCCCACGGCAATCCCCAGCAGCAACCGATCGAGTCCGGCGCGCCAGCTCGCGTCTTCATAGTGCGGGAAGCCGAGTCGCGCGCGCGCGTCGCCGTCGTAACCCCAGCGGATGTTGGCGCGTTCCAGCACCGTCTCGATCCAGTCCACGTCCCCCGCGGCGAGCCCAGCGCCCTGCCTGACGAGTGGGAGCGAGAGGAGGCCTAACACCGCGCTGCGTTCCAGGCGCCCCCCTTCCAGCGCGAGCAGTCGTGCGAACGCCTCGGCGGCCGGCTGCGCGCGGCGCAGGGGGCGGTCGGCCACGCGATAGGGGATGCGCGGCGCCTCGTGCGCTGACACGCCGAAGACCGCGTCGACCGCCGGGGCCCACGCCGCCGCGTCGGGGACGAGCAGGAGGATGTCGTGCGGGCGCAGCGTTGCGTCGGCGGCCAACGCTGCCAACAGCTGGTCGCGCACCACCTCGAGCTGGCGCAGCTCGCCGTGCGCGTCGTGGATGCGCAGCGAGTCGTCGCCCAGCGACAGCACCAGCGGCGCCGTCCCGGCGTCGCCAGCCGCAAGCTCACGCTGCAAGGCGCGCAGGAGCGATGCACCTGACGGGGTAGTTCCCAGCCGGTCCACCGCCGCCCCCCGTGCCTCGAGCAACGCCGCGAACTCGCGCGACTGTGCCCCGTAGGCGGCGGCCAGCGGATGCAACGCATCGTGGCCCAACGTGTCATGGCCCAGCGCAGCCGTGTAGACGCGCACCGGGACGTGGCGCGCCAGCGCGGCCAGGAGGTCGATGAAGAGCGGCGGCAGCGCGCTCACGCCGAATACCGTCACCCGCGAAGGGATGAGGCGCCCCCCTCCATCACCAAGTGACGGCGCGGCCAACGTGTCGATCAGTCGCTGCAGTCGCGTCCCGGTGTGGGGGGCGTCCGACCCGCTCTCCTCGCGCAGCATCCGCCACAACGCCCCCTGCCAGCGCCCGTTGGCCACCCCGTCGTCGTCGCCGGCATCCCAGCGCGCGAGGATATCGGAACGGAACATCTGGTAATCGTCAAAGCGGGCCGCGACCTGGGCGGCAAGACCGAAGCGCGTGCGCTGGTCGGCGCCGGCGAGGTACGTTCGCAGTGGGGCGAAGGCGGGTGCGGCGCTCGTTCGCACGCGGTCCAGCAGCGCATCGATGCGCCAGGTGAGCACGTCGCGCGCGAAGGGGTCGTGCTGGTCCCGCCCCCCGTGTTCGCCCAGCACCGTGCGCGCCAGGTCGCGCACGAAGGTCGTGGGGAACGGCAGCTCCACCCCGCCCGCACAACCGAACCGGTCGGCCAGCTGCAACGTGACCCACCGGCGCATCCCCTGCGACTGTACCACGATCACCTCGTCCTCCCGCGGGGGGAGAGGCGAGCGCGCCATCTCGTCGGCGAGGTCGTCGAGGAGCGGGGTGAGGTGGGGAGCGGTGACGAGTCGCAGCATCGCGGGCCCGGAGCATTTGGCGCGGGCGACGGGGCCGCACCGACGCAGACAACGTCGGGATCCGTCGCATTTCTCTCTGGCAATACTATCGCCTGGGGGACTGACCGTCTGCGGTGTGGCGCGGACGCCATTCGCCCGAATGCGAGCCACGGAGATGGCGATTCCCGCCCCGATTCCGCCACCCGTGAGCCCACTGGAGATGCCCTGCGACCGACGCGTAACCCGGGTCCCGCGCCACTCGTCTCTCGGCAGTCGGTGTGCGGTGATTTCACCGACCATTTTGGCGTGCATTCTTGCGCCCATTCTCCCTACTTCAGCACTCCAGCCTCGGGGGGCACTTCCCGAGACTTCGTGATATGAACGAACGATCGACCAATTCCCCTGGTCTCCGCCCCCGGTTCGCGTCCTGCCGGCCAACGATCGCGTGCCGCACGCCCCTCACGACGCTGGCGTGACCGTCCTTACACCCGGCACGCCGATCGACGCGATCGATACGCCCGATCGCTTGCCCAACGAGGACACGGCGGCGCGCATTCGTGCCGCGCAGCTGCACGAGATCTTCCGCTTCACGCCGCTCACCATGCTCGTGAACGTGGTGAACGCGGGGCTGGTCGCGAACACGATTGCCGACCAGGTGAGTCATCGCGCCATCGCGCTCTGGATGACGGCGGTCCTTGCGGTCGTCGTCCTTGGCTCGCGGGCGTGGTACGAGGGGAAGCGTCGCGCCCCGCGCGCGAGAGCGTCGCAGCGCGCCTTCCGACGGGCGGCGATGCATGCGGGAGTGCTGGCGGCGCTGTGGGCCTTTGTCGCCATGGCGTGGTTCCCTCTCGTGGATGCGGAGGCGCAGCTCGTCCTCGGCACCGTCGTGACCGGGATGCTCTGCGCCGGCGGTTTCGTCCTCGCCACCGTCCCTCCCGCATCGGGGTCGTACATCACCGTGCTGTCGCTTGGTGCCTTTGGGGCGCTCGCGCTGTCGCACACCCCCTATCGCCTGCCCATGATGGGGCTGCTGCTGGGGTACGGCGCCGTGGTGTACGTGAGCGCGCGGGCCACGTCCCGGATCTTCGTCGATCGCCTGCTGGCCGAGTTCGACCTGCGCGAGCGCGGCCAGGTGATCGATTTGCTGCTGGCGGAGTTCGACCAGAACGGTTCCGACTGGCTCTTCGAGCTCGATGGGGACTTCATCATCACCGAGCACTCGGCGCGCTTCGCCGAGGTGAGTGCCGCGCGCGATGGCTCGCTCATCGGGCGCCCCTTCCTCGAGCTGCTCGACGCCGTCAGCCGCCATCGCCTGGGCGAGCGGCTGGCGTCGGGGAAGCCGTTCCGCGACCTCGAGGTGGCGGCCATCGTGGCCGGCGAGACGCGCTGGTGGTCGATCGGCGCCTCGCCGATCCACGATGACCAACGAGCGATTGCCGGTTGGCGTGGCGTGGGATCGGACAGCACGGACGTGCGCCGGGCGCGTGAGGAGATTGCGTGGATGGCGCAGACCGACATCCTCACCGGGCTGCGCAATCGCTCGGCCTTCCGCGCGCGGGCGGCCGAGGCGCTGCTCGAGTCACGGCGTCGCGGCGAGGCAATGGCGATTGCCTGCGTGGATCTCGATCACTTCAAGACGGTGAACGACACGCTGGGGCACCCGGCGGGCGACGACCTCCTGCGCGAGGTCGCCGCCGAGCTGCGCGCCATCGAAGGGGCGACGATCGCTGTCGGTCGTTTGGGTGGCGACGAGTTCGGGATCCTCTACTGGGGAACCGCCACGGCGCAGGAGGTCCAGGCGCACGCCGAGGGGGTCATCGCGCGCGTGGCGCGTGCCTACACCATCCAGGGGACGCGCGTCACGGTGGGGGCGTCGGTCGGCATCGCCTTTGGTCCCGAGGACGGCGACACCGTCGACACCCTGATCCGCAACGCGGACCTCGCGCTGTACCGGTCAAAGGACAACGGGCGCGGGACGGCGACGCGCTATTCGTCGCTCATGCTGGCCGAAGCGGAGGAGTTGCGTACGATCAAGGAGGACCTCACGCTCGCCCTCGTGCGTGACGAGTTCCTCCTGCACTACCATCCCATCATCGACCTGGTCACGGGGCACACGGTGGCGTTCGAGGCGCTGGTGCGGTGGCAGCACCCCACGCGTGGACTCCTCGCCCCCGACGCTTTCGTCCCCATCGCCGAGTCGTCGGGGCTCATTGCGCCGTTAGGCGACTGGATCGTGCGCGAGGCCTGCCTGCAGGCGGCGCAGTGGCCCGCGCACTTGCACGTGGCGGTGAACCTCTCGCCGGCGCAGCTGGGGCGCCCATCGCTCCTGGCGACCGTGCGCGACGCCCTCCAGGGCTCGGGCCTCGCGGCACACCGCCTGGAGTTCGAGATCACCGAGGCGCTCTTCCTCTCGCACGACGCGGGGACCATCAAGCTGCTGACGGACATGCGCGCCCTGGGCATCGGGATCGCGCTGGACGACTTCGGCACCGGCTTCTCGTCGCTCAACCACCTCACGACGTATCCGGTGACGAAGATCAAGATCGACCGATCGTTCGTGGCCGGCGGCGCCTCGATCGAGCACCGCGGGGCGATCATCGAGGCGGTGACGCTGATGGCCAAGCGGCTCGGCTGCATCACGACGGCCGAGGGCGTGGAATCGGGCGGCGCCCTGGCGTGGATCTCCTCGTTAGGCTGCACGCAGGCCCAGGGCTACCTGTTCGCCAGGCCAATGCCCGCCGAGGACATCGCCGACTTCCTGCGCCGAGGGCGCCTCACCCCGCCAGGACAGGCGGCGGTGGAACAGGTGGGCATGGCACTGGAAGGCGACCGCGACTTCGACACGTCGGCGCGCATCGATTTGTAGGGAGAAGGCACGGTAGCCGCTGTCCCGACGAGACAGAGCGACCCCCCCATCGCAGTCCTCCGTGCCCCTCCGTGTCTCCGTGCGTCCCCCGTGTTCAAATCCCCCGCACGCCACCGCCGGCCATGTGACGGCCACGTGACGCAACCTCGTAGCGTTGCTGGCGCCGAAAGCCGGCGCGCTTGTGTTTCAACACGGAGGATGCACGGAGGCACGGAGGGCACGGCAATGACTGAACGTGTGATGTGGAAGGAAACTCGTCCCGTGATCGAGGCGGCCATGAAGGTGCATTCGATCCTCGGGCCGGGTCTTCTGGAGGCGACCTATCTGGCATGCCTCGAGCATGAACTGCGGCGACGTGGCCTCTCCGCGCGATCCCAGGTTCCGATTCCTGTTCGCTACGATGGGATGCTTCTCGACATTGGCTACCGCGTCGACTTACTCGTCGAGGAAAGTATCGTCGTCGAGGTGAAGAGCGTCGCCAAGCTCATCCCCATCCACGAAGCGCAGCTGCTCACCTACTTGCGCCTGTCGCGGTACCGCATTGGCCTCCTCATCAACTTCCACACCGCTCACCTGCGCGATGGGATTCGGCGCATGGTGAACGGGTGGGAGTCGCAGGCGATAGTTCGTTAGGCTACCCCTTCGCGAAGAACCAGCTCTCGAACACCCCGCCCGGCCATGGCGGGAAGCCGGTCTGGAGGATGAATTCCGGCGTGGACGACATGGGCTTCTTGTTCACGTCGAGCAGGTAGCTGCAATGCACGCGGATGAGATAGCGCCCGGTCGCGCCCTTCATGATGCGCATCATGTCCGCCGCCGCGTGTATCGACGACCAGCGCACGATACGCGCCGAGTAGACGAGCTTTCCCTGCAGGACAACCAGCTGCTGCGGCGTGTTGTTCGCGTCGAAGCGTTCGTACCAGACCTGCACCACCGGCGGCTGCGCCCTCACGATGCTCGTCTCCATCGAGCGGTTGAACGTCACCGCGATGTCGTCGAGCATCTGCAGCGCCACGTCGGCGGCGACCGTGTCGTCGTGCTTCCACGACGTCGCACGAATCACCGTCAGGTCCAGGCTCTCCAGTCCGGGCCCCGCCGGCCCCTGCGCCCCCTGCGGCCCCACCGCGCCGTCGGCCCCGGTTGCGCCGGTCGCCCCGGGAGGGCCCGGCGGTCCCGCGGGACCGTCGTTCCCCGGAACCCCCTGCGCGCCAACGCTCCCCGGTGGCCCCGGAGGGCCCGGCTCTCCCGGGTCACCTTGAACGCCTTGGGGCCCCGGAGGGCCAGCCGGACCAACCGCGCCGTCGTTTCCCGGCACGCCCTGCGGCCCGTCGGGCCCGGGTGGGCCAATGGGACCTGGAGGCCCAGCCGGACCCGGAGGTCCGTCGCCCCCCGGAACGCCCTGAGGACCCGGCGCCCCCTGCGGACCGTCCGGTCCCGCAGGGCCGGGCGGGCCCTGAGCGCCGTCGGCTCCGGCAACGCCATCGGGGCCGCGCGGCCCCACGGGACCGGCGGGGCCCGGTGGGCCGGGGGGGCCAGCGACTCCCGCAGCACCAACATCGCCCGCCACACCGGCAGGCCCCGGCGGGCCGACCGGCCCCGGGAGCCCGATCGCCCCCGGAGGACCGGCGGGCCCTGGGGGTCCGTCCGCTCCAACTGGCCCCGGAGGACCGGCGGGACCCGCGGGGCCTTCATTACCTGTCGCGCCTTGCGGACCCTGAATCCCGGCCGGGCCGGGAGGGCCAGCGTCGCCCGCCGGCCCGGGGACACCGGGAGGACCCGCGGGGCCCGGCGCACCGTCGGGACCCGGAGGACCCGCGGGGCCCGCGGGGCCGGCCGGCCCTGGAACTCCCTGTGTCCCCCCGGCCGGGCCAACCGGCCCCTGCGCGCCGGCCGGTCCTGCAGCCCCTTCCGGTCCCGGCGGCCCAGCCGGCCCGGCGTCGCCCTGTGGACCGGGAGGGCCGGCGGGACCCGCTGGCCCCAGTGGACCGGCAGGCCCCACCGGACCCACATCGCCCCTGGGCCCCTGAGCGGCCTGCGGCGACAGGCGCACTCCGTCAAAGTGCCACCGCCCCTCGGCGTCCTGCACGAAGTCGCCGCTATGCGAGTGACCGCCCACCGCCACGAAGCGCGCCTCGTCCTGCGCCACCGTGGCGTTGCCGCCGGCAATCGTGAGTTGGGCAACGACCAGCGAGCTGGCGACAACGGCGTCGGCGGAGTCGGGCTCGACGACGACGTCGGTGGTGGTGAGGATGAGCGTCGGCGTCCCGTCCAGCCGCAACGCCTCGCGGTCGGTTGCCGTCACCGCCAGCCGCACCCTGTGTACGCCGTCGGAGGGAAGGGGAAAGGTGGCCGCCGACTCGAGCGAGAGACGCGACCCGTCAGGCGCAAAGGCGACGCCGGGTTCGACGTGGACCCCGCCGGCATCGGCGCTCACCCGGAACCCCCACCCCACGCGCCCCAGCCCCACCGTGGTGCGCAGGTCGTGGATGGCCTCGTACAGTCGGTCCTGCAGGTGGGTCAGGTGCTCCGACGTGACTCGGAGCCCATCGAGGAATTGCGCACGCGCGTCGGTGGCCATAGGTCAGACTCGAGCCGTGACGGTGAGGACGACGTCGCGCACGGTGAGCGTGCACGGCGTGAGGGCGACGAGCTGGAGCGTGCCGGTCGACTCGGAGGCCGCCGTCAGCTGCACGGCGACCCCCTTCGCGGTGGGGGTGACGCCATCGCCGGCGCCGGGAAGGCGACCGAGCGCCACGCGCACCGGGGCAATGGGACGGTCGCTGGGCGCGCTCCCCACCAGCCGCAACCGCCCGCGAAACGTCGCAAGGTCGGGTGCCGCCGGGATCAGTTCCCACGGGCCGACCGGCGGGCCGCGGAACGGGAGGGCGAAGTCGCTCACGGCGGGCCACGCCTCCCCGCTCGCGCGGTCAGCGGGGACGACGTACGGCACCGCCACCGCCACCGCCATCGTCGCCGCGCCGCGCAACAGGTGGAGCGCCGCGTGGACGATCTCCCCTGCTTTCAGTGTGTAGGGCGACTGCAGCGGGAGCGTGACCCACTGCTCGCCACCGTCGCCACGCGCCTCGACGGTGACCGGCTTCCCCGTCCCGCCATCGATGGGCGCGGCGGGTGCCATGGTTACCGCGTCGTGCGCGAGCAGGACGACGCGCACCTCGCACCCGCCCACGTCGGCGATGAGCGGGACGCGGACTCCCGACAGCGTGAGGAGCCCCTGCGTGCTGGTGATCGCCAGCGCGAGCGAACGCGCCCCGTCGAGGACGAGCTCCGCCAGCGGCACGGGCAACGCCGCGCTGTCTCCCGCCGGCAGCTGGACGGGAGCATCGACCGGCGCGGCATCGGAGCCGGTGGGCGGGATGACGCGCGTCCCGTCGCAAGTGCCGACGATGCTGCAACTGGCGCCCAGTGCCAACTCGGCCCACTCGGGGAGCGTGAGCGAGATCTCCTGCAATCCTTCGGTGGCAAAGGTCACGCTGCGTTGCGCGTCGGTGGAGCCGAGTGTGACGCGCGAGCGATGCTGCAGGAAGGGGTGCAGGTCGACGGGGGTCGTGAGGGCGATGGCCCCGGGGATGCGCGACGACAACGAGAGGCTCACCTCGCGCAGCGCGCCATGCGGCGCATCGGAATCTCCGATGAGGGCGTTGAGCGGCTCCGCGAGGTCGAGTTCCTGGAGGAAGGAGGCGGGGGCGGTGGTTCCGGTGGCGGCCACGCTCCGCCAGCGCTGCGTCCCGTTGGCCGTCCCGGTCGCCGCCAGCCGCAACGCGGGTGTCCCCTCGGGGAGCGTCCCGGCCGTGACGGCGCCCACCGAGGTCCACACCGGCGCCCCGCCATCGATGCGCAGCTCCAGGTCGGCAGGGATCTCCGGCAGCTGCACCGCCATCGCATCGCGCGCCGCCTCGAACGACGATGCCTTGCACGTGACGAGGAGGCGCTCGCTCCGGACCTCGGAGGCGAAGGTCGTGGCCCCGCCAAACAATCCCGATTGCAGCGAGAGCGGCGTCGCATCAAAGGCCGCCCCCAGCCAACGCCGGACCGACATGATCGTCGCCGCGGTGACCGAAGCCGAGGCAACCGCCGCCACGGTGCGCGAGGTGCCGAAGTCCACCACCAGCGCGCGCTCCCCGCTCGCCGGACTCCCGCCATCGCGCACCTGCGCCACGTCGGTGGCGGAGAACCACTCGGCGCGCAGTACCTGCAGCTGCACGGGGAGCGACGTGAGCACGCCGTTCAGCGGGAGCGAGAGCACCTGCGACACCACGGCCCCGCCGTTCGTCACCGACGGCGGGAACCCGAAGAAGGGGAGGATGATCGCCGCCTGGGTGGCGGTGATCTCCTGGGCGATGGCGTCGGCCATGCGACTACCGGAAGGCCTGCGCCGACTTGAGCCCCACCAGCGCCGCACCGAACGACTTGTCAGCGCTGGTGTCGTCCACCGTCACGCCAGCTGCGGCCAGTTTGACCGAGACGTTCTGTCGCTCGGCTGCCGTGAGCGTGGTGCTGTCCTTCTTGAGGGCCGCGACCACCTCGGGATCGTCGAGGAGCGTGGCCACCGCGGGGACCGTGCGCGCGCGGAGGTCGAGGTGCACCCCCTCGAAGAGTCCCAGCTGCACCAGGTCGGGAGCCAGGAACTCGATGTCGATCGCCGTCCCGCGTGCCACCAGTGTCCCCGGTGCGATGCTCTGCTTCACGCCGCGCGGAATGCCGACGCGCGGAATGGGGATGAAGGCATCGAGGATCCCCGAGGCACGCGTGATGTTGATCTCCGGCGTCTCCACCGATTCGGTACCGCGAACGATCGTCGCCTTGGTCTTGGTCGCCTCGAGGTCGACGACCTTGGAGATCTCCGGTCGCACCGCGGCAAAGGCCGACGGATTCGCCGCCGCGAGCACCGACGCGTCGACGGTGGCGGTCTTGATCGGGTTCAGGCGAAATGGGCTCGTCATGTCGGAATCCTCTGGAAGGTCGTTAGGTGCGCGGCTGGAGGACGGTGGCCTTGCCCAGGCGGAGCCCCAGGTCCTCGAGGACCCGCTTCGCTTCGTCCTGCGTGAGGCCGGCGAGTGATGGCACCTCCACCACGGACTCGAGCTGCGCCGGTACGGCGATGACGACGGCGGCACCGCGACTGGTGGCCGCACTGTCCAGGAGCGCACCGGCCACGGGCGACTGCGCCAGCACTGGCTGCGTGAGCTGCTCGCGCCCCGGATTGGCCGGCGCGTAGTCGCTCCCCTCGAAGTCGAGCAGTCGTGTGAGCGGAATCCCCGTCACCTGCAACTGGGCGATCGCGTCGTTGAGCGTGAGGCCGAAGAGGTCCGGCATCGCACGGGCCGACGCCTCGAGCGCCAGCTTGACGTCGGTGTTCCCCTCGTCGGCGATGGTGACCGCCTGCGAGGCGGCCCGAAAGCCGGGAGCAACGGCGACCACAGTCCACCCACCGGCCTCGAGCCCGGTGAGCGTGTGCGCCCCGGTCGCCTCGGTGGGTCGCACCCCTTCCACCGGCGGACGGTCGCTGCGGACAGCCGTCACGCGCACGTCGCGTGCATCGAGTCCGGTGTTGGTGATGTGCACCGAGACCACGTGCAGCGTCGCACGCAGGAAGGTGTGCACGTTGTCGATGCCGTTCACCAGGTCGTTCCACCCCTGCGCGGTGAGCGGCTGCCCGGGACGAACGAGGGTGCGGACGAATGGCTTGAGTTCCATGGCGTGCACTCCGAATGAGCGTCGGTCGAGATCGTTGCGAAAGCGAGGCGAAAGCGAGGCGAAAGCGAGGCGAAAGCGAGGCGAAAGCGAGGCGAAGGCGTTGCGAGTGCGAGGCGAGAGCGCGCTAGATGTCGTCGGGAGACCAGAGTCGCGTCCCCCCCTGCAGCAGGTCGTTGGGATTGTCGTCGAGCACGGTCGTCGGGTCGGTCACCGTCCCCTCCCCCAGCGTCCAGCGATCGTCGGCGTACTCCACGCGCAGCTCGATCCCCGCCGGGCGCACGCGCTCGAGCGCGGCGCGCACGCGCGCCAGCACACCGGGCTCATCGCCATCCAGGGCGCGAAAGCGCGACGGTACCAGGACGCGCACCACGTACCCTTCGTGCTCCAGCCACGAGAGCGTCACGCGACCCACGGGCGGGTCCTCCGGCGAGGGAGAGCCCGGGACGTCGGAGCCGGCGAAGGTGCTCTGGTCGGCGAAGCCGATGAACATCCGCGGCGTCGAGAGCAGGTCGAGCTCAGGTGGCGTCCCGCGATGCGCGTGGTGCGCCAGCTGCACGAAGAAGGCAAAACGAGTCTCGCCGATGTTGATCCCCGGCATGGTGAGCGAGAGCGGAGCGTGCGGCACCACGCTCTCGCGATCGAGCGATCCGGCCGGGACAAACGTGGCAAAGCGGGCACGAGTCCGCGCCGGCACCTTGAGCCCGTCGAAGACGAAGTCGCGCTTTGCAGGATTGGCGGCGTCGGCAAAGCACCCTCCCTCCCACGACGACGCGCGCGAGGTCTGGTCTGCACCGTCGAGGAAGACGCGCCCCTCCTCGGTCACCATCAGTTGCGACCCGGCAGGGACATCACCGTTGAAGACCACGCCGCGCCCCTCGTCGCGATTGACGAACATGGGGCCGACGGTGAACGTCTCGATGCCGTCCACCAGGATGCGCAGCGTCTGTCGCCCGAATCCACGTCGCCGCACTGTGAACAGGCGCCCATGCTCGCAATCGATGCTGGGGATGCGTTGCCGCTTGAGCGGGTTCTCCTCCAACCCCACCGCCTCGTGCCTCGGCTCCGGCTGCAGCGCCACCGACATCCCCCACTTGCGGGCGACGACCGCCGCTTGCTGCGGCGTGAGCATCGTGTCGCTCGCGCTGTCGAGCGAGAGCAGCGCGGTGAGCGTCCGTGCGACTCTCGCGTCGGCCGCGCCGAGGCGGCGGGCAAGCGAGGCACGATCGATCGCCCCGGTGAGCGTGATCGAGCCGCGGCGCGTGCGCTGTACCTCGAACCCCCCGGCCGCGCCAATGTCGTCGGCGACGTCGAAGGCGACGCGGGTGGACGGCGACGGATCGGCAATGCCTAACGCCGCGGCGCGCGCCAGCAGCGTTCCCACCGCAACGCCGGTGCGCTGAGACAGCACCACCAGCGCCTCGTCCTCCGCCATCGTCACGGGTGCCGCCGGCAGCGTCACGCCGATGGCCACCACCAGCGGCGCCGACGCTCGCACGTAGGACGAGTGCCAGAAGTGGTCCGCCGAATGGAAGAACTCGTCGCGGATGTTGAGGTCGAGGTCCTCCGTGCGGTTGGCCGCGCGCAACCCGTCCTTCACCGTCGCGTTGTACGCCGCATCCGCCTCCATGTCGAGGACGGAGAGCGTCGCCATCATGAGCGCGCGCACCGTCCCGTTCCCGCCCCCATGCAGGTCGCAGATGTCGCGCAGGCGACGACGCGTCGCCTCCAGCACCGCGTCGAAGCCGATGAGCGGTGCCACGCCATCCAGCAGGGCGCGCGCTGCCGCCTGCTCGTCAGGCGCGTCGGCCGGGTTGCCGGCAGGCGCAAAGGAGGCCAGCCGTTCGTCGCCACCGGCCACGTCGAGCGCATCGAGGAGCCGCAGCGCCGCGCTGCGCAGCGAGTCGCCGCCAACGGGGATCTCCGCGCGCACGGCCGCCACCAGTTCCGCCAGCTGCTCGGATTTTGCGTAGACCAACCCGAGGTCACGCTCGTCCACCCCGTGCAGCGCGCCCAGCAGCGCCAGGTCGCGCAGCGCCGCGGCGTAGTCCAGGCGGCGCGCGTTGCGCACCCGCGCCAACTGGCTGGCCATCGGGTCGAAGGGGGCGCCTAACGCCTCCACGACGTGCGAGAGCTGCTTCCCCCCGCGCTCCACGTCCAGGTGCACGGGAAAGCGCCCGAGGATCGCCCGGCCACGCGAGGTCAGCGTCTCACCCGTGGCGCTCACGCATCCTCCAGCAGGCGCACGGTGCGCACCCACAACCGCTCGAGCGACGACACCGCCACGGCCGGCGATGCCACGGTGAAGGTCGTATGCAGGCGCACGCCGGCGTCGACGTACTCCATCGTGAACTCCAGCCCGGTCACCGCATAGAACTCGGAGTCGACGACGAGCTTCATCAGCTCCGCCACCGACAGCGACGTCACCGTGTCGACCTCGGCGCGCAGCTGACCGGCCACCTGCACGCGCGCATCCTCGAGGTTCGTGGCGACGTTCCCGAGCAACCCCGCCCCCTTGAGCTCGATCTTCACGCGCACGTCGAGCGCGACCAGGCGCGCTCCCACGTCCACTGCGACCATCCCTCCTTCGCCTTCCAGCACCGTCGGGCGCAACGTGGCGGGCGGGATGAGGTTGCGGTGACTGGGAATCACCGCGTTCTCGACGTTGGCCCACAGGTCGAGCGTCACGTCGAGCACCCCCTCGATCGCCATCAACCGCTCCACGAGGCGATTGTAGATCACCGCCTCGCCAATGCCACACTCGGCCACCGTGTCCTGGATCGCCGTGAGCGCGCGCGTCTTGAGGTCGTTGCGGTCGCTCGCGCTCAACAACGCCGATGCAGGCACCACCACCGCCTTCACGGCCACGGGATAGAAGAGCTTTCCCGCCGCGACCAGCGTCTCGCCCGAGGCATCGAGCAACTCGGCGTCCTCGACGCTCGTGTCGTCGTCCGGGTTGGCCCCGACCTCGACAGTCGCACCGGCGCCTGCATCCACATCCAGGTTGTGCTGCACACGCACCCCCACCGGGCGCGTCTGCTCGATGAGCTCCACGGCGCGATTGCGATCGTCCTGTGACAGCGGGACCGCGACCTTCACCGTGACCACGCCGGGGCTTGCCAGCGGATCTTCCGCCACGCGCACGTCCTTCTCTCGCACCTGCGGAACGTTGGCCAGCGCCCCCAGCATAGCGCCGGTGGTCGCCCGACCGGCAAACTGCAGGGCGCGCTTGGCGCGTGCACGGAGCGCGGCATCGGTCTCATCCTCGCCCGTGAGGCGCGTGGACTGAGGGTTCCACGCCTGGTCGATGCCGAAGACAGGACGGTTGATCACCGTGATGGCGCGCGAGGCCACCACGCCGTCGCTCCCGTTCACGAGGGCGCGTATCGGCGCCTCCACGCTCAACGTCCCGCGGCGCAGCACGCACGTGGACGACGTCTCGAATGTTGCGGCTGGCGGCTGCGCGCTCGACAGGCGCGTCCCGGCCTCGATCGTGATGTCGGCGGCGGCCGGCGTGGAGCGGGCAAAGATCACCGAGCCCACCGCCGCCGAGCGGGTGAGGCGCGTGACACCGACCAGTGCCACGAGCTGGTCCAGGTCGCGTCCCGTCGCGGTGTCGATGAAGCCCGACTCATAAACCCCCTCCAACTGCCGAGAGAGAACCGCGAACTCTCGCGCGAAGCTCTCGGACAGGAGGCGCGTCACGCTCCCCGGGTTGCGATCGGTGAGGAGCGGGAAGGCTCCTGCCACCGGCGTCACATCGTAGTTGACGAAGAAGAGCGTCCCACCATCGGGCCACAGCGCGTTGGCCGCGGGTGTCCCGTCGGCGCGCTGGCGCCACTGCACCACGTCATCGACGCCAAGCGTCCAGTCGCGATCGCGCTCGAAGGTGGTGAAGGCGCCCTCGTGCTGCCCCACGATGCGCACCGTGGAGGGGAGGAGGGGCGACGCCGGTTCCAGGCGGTACGTCCCCCCGTCGGGATCGAAGACGAACTGCTCGCGCGCCACGCCGCCGGTGAGCGCCGTGAGCAGGTCGTCGACGAACTGGGCATACGGTTCCTGCGCGTAGCTCACGGGGAGACTCCCAGCGAGAATGGAATCACGAGGTTGAGCGGGACCGGCGAGTCGATGACCTCGACGACGAGGGTAATGCGCACCGATTCGCGTGGCGGGGCGTGCTCCGCAGCCACCTCGCACGATTGCACCCGGCGGATGCGCGGCTCGTCGCGCAGCGCCTGGAGGACGTAGAGCTTGATGAGGTCGCGCGTGCGCTGCGTGTTGGGCTCACCCATGAGTTCGTGGTGGCGCGACCCGTAGTCCGGGTGGCCTAACGCGGCCAGCTCGCCGCGCCGCGTCTTGAGGCGCATGGCAACCGCCTGCTCGAACGCGGGGAGCCCCTCGACGAGCGCGACATCGGTGTCAAAGGCGCGCGAGCCCGAACGGCCGGCGCCGAGGTCGGCGTCCTCATGGAAGCCGCCATGCTGCGCGAAATCGAGGCGCAGGTCGCGCCCCACCTGTTGCGCGAATCGGTCGAACCGCGTGGGTCCGGTCATCAGGCCCCCGAATCGGTGATGTAGGGTGCAGCCGGCGGTCCAAGGAGCATCAGCATCCCCGACCCGGCCTGGATCACGTCGCCCACGCGCAGGATCCCCATCCCGTTGATGGTCACGCCGGTCGAACCGCCAGATGCAATCGGCAGCGGATACGGCACCCCCGACACCGAGTTGACCATCTGGCAGATCGACCCCACCACCGCGAGCGGCATCCCCCCCGCCGTCACCGCCCCCTGCGGGACGACCAGTAGCACCCCGCTGTCCGGCGGCCCGGCGGCGCCCGGCGAGACGATCACGCTGCATCCGATGGAAACGGGAGGTCCGGGCATCGTCAGGCGGGGGAGAATTGTGTCATGCCAGCCAGCGAGATCTGCGCCCCCTTGAGCGACGCCGCGGCCTGCGCCTGCGCGTTCACCTGCAACCCCTTGAGGTCGAGATTCTGCTGCGCGGAGATCGTGATGCTCCCCTGCGCCTCGAGCGTGAGGTCGCTCCCGCTCTTGATCGAAACCGACGTCGACGACTCGATGTCGACGCTCCCGTCGCGATTCACTTCCAGCTTGGTGTCGCCGTACACAACGGCCAGTTTGTCATCGTCCATGGTCAGCGTGGCACCGCTCGGCAGCTCCACATGCACGCGCCGCACGCCGGACGCGGCGGCGTCGGGCACCTGGTACACGATTTCATCCCCCGTCGCCTTGGGCGGGTGCTGCTGGTAGTCGTACAGCGACCCCACCACGATGGGAGAGTTGATGTCACCGTTGACGAAGACGACGAGCACCATGTCGCCCACGCGGGGAAGTGCCGCGAGTCCCAGCCGCCCCACCGCCACCGGCGCCCGCAGCAGCTCCACATCGCTGGCCGGGAGCTTGATCCCCACCTGGTGGTTCTCCTTGCCCCCGTCGTCGCCCTTCGCGAAGACCTGGGTCACGATCCCCAACTCGGGAAAGCGACGCCGGTCGTGCTCCTCACGCACCAGGGCACGCATGGTGGCCAATGGCGACGTCATGCGGCGGCTCCTTCCACGCCCAGCGTGGTGGCGAGGCCGCGCGAACCGTCGAGCCGGTGCGTCACGGTGCGCACGCGCCAGCGCGTCGCCGGCGCACCGTCCACGCCCTCGAGCGTGAGCACGTCGCCGGGGCGCACCTTGGGCGAGCCCGAGGTGATGACGACCCCCTGCACAGTGCGCCGGCTGCGCCGCTGCTGGCGTGCCGTGGCGACGGCATCGGCCGCGTCGAGCGTGCGCAGCGCGCCGGCGATAGCATTGCCGATCGCGCCACCGGCGCCGCTCGCCGAGTCGCCGCGCAGCCAGTGCCATTGCGCCGAACCCGACTCGCTCGCCGCCCCGTAGGCGCGCGCGCCGCGCGCGTCCGGCTGGGTGTACCCCGCCAGCTGCCACTGCACGAGATCGGCGCCGCGGCGCAACGTGTGGACGTTGGGCGCCGCGTTCACCGGGACGAATCGCACGCCGCCAGTGGCACTCGACCCCACTTCCGCGCCAATCACCGCTGCCAGCTCGCGCAGGTGCGACCAGATGGTGCGCTGCACATCCACGGCAAACCAGGGAAGACGGAGCGAGGCATCGATCTCGTCTGCCTGCACGGAGCCCAACATGTCGCGCACGATGTCGCCGACGGTTTGGTCTTCCCAGCTCTGCGAGCGACGGTCGCGCGAGAGCTTCGCGGTGTGCGATAGCGCGTCGATCACTACGTACCCTTCACGCACCTCGGCGCGCGTCACTTCGCCTGCCGACACGTCCTCGAGCGCGTCGCGTTCGCCCATCGCGAGGGCAAATGGATCGCCCGGGGCGAGGTTCGCCAGTTTCGAGGTGGACCAGAGGACGGCGCGCATCGCGTCGTGCTCTCCGCCAGACGCAAGGCGCGCCTCCACCAGGACGACGCCGCCTTCCGCAGAGGTGAGCGAACGGCTTCCCGAGGTGAGTTTGGCGACCGGGTGACGGATGATCATGATGCCACCTCGTCCAGGTCGAGCCCTTCGTTGCGCGCCGCACTGTCGAGCGTCCAGGCCAGCTCGTCGCCACTCAGCGTCCAACCGCGCCGCGTGGCGTGCAGCTGTTGCAGCATCGGGGCGCGCTCGACGTCACCGCGCTCGATGGCCGTCGACAGCTCCGCGTCTCCCGACTGTTCGGCCGCCCAGCGTGCGAGCCCGCGGAAGCCGCCGGCCGGGGCGACCGGTTCGCTCATTGCCGGCATCGTCACACCGCTCCGCTCATCACCGCGCCGCGACTCAGCGCGCACGCCACTGCGCTCGCCGTCGCGTGGTGCGCTCCCCCGCATCGCAACGCCGCCCGAAGCGGACGGACGCCGCTCGCGCGCGTGATCGTCAGTTGCAACATTCCGAGTCGTGAACGCCTTGTTCGCCCGCGCATCGTACTCCTTCGCGCCTCGACGCTCGAGGCGGCGCACCAGGTTGGTCATGGCGTCGATGGCGCCGAGCGCGTCGCGCACCCTCTCACGCGTCGTGGCCTTGTCTCGCGTAGCCTGTCGCTCACCTTCCTTGGCGCCTCGTGACGTCGTAGCGTCCTTGTCGAACTGCGACAGGATGCGCGCGACTCCAGCGGCAGACTTCGCGACCTCACGCACCACGCTGCGCGCCACACCTGCCGCGTCAGTCTTGCGCCTGACGGCGGGCGTCCTTCCGAGTGCCATCTGGCGGCGCGCGACGTTGGCGAGCAGGTCGCCGAGCAGCTTCGCGAGACGCTCTCCCTCGTTCTCCTTGCGCGTGGTTTCGTGCTCCATGGCCCGCGAGGTCCTCGCTCGCTCCTCGCCGGCGGCACCGAGCTCTGGTCGGGCTGCGCGCTTCTCCTCTTTCAACAACTGATCTACCCTGTGCCACTCGGCCACCGGTCCGCGCGGGTGGCCGGCTTTCTCCATCTCGTGCGGCGCAGCGCTCGACACGGTGCTCGACGAGCGTCGGCGCGGCGACGCGGCGCGCTCGTCGTTTCGCGCCTCACTCGCGTCGCTCGACTCGTCGGCATGCGCATCGATCGACGAGGGGAACTGCGCGATGTCGGGAACCGCCGTGAGGACCTGCGTCGCGCGCGCTCCCTGCTCCACGATCGGCGGGACGAGATCCCGCGCGATGCGCACCAGTCGCTCCGCCAGCTGCTCGTCGTGACGGACGAGCGCCAGTGGCGCCCCGCCGGCGGCGAAGAGCGAACGAAGCGAGGGGAGCGGTGCGCGGCTCATGCCGTGGCCACCGGGCGCTCTTCGCGCGACAGCATCTCCAGGTAGAGCAGGACCTGCCCCACCGTGAGCTCGGCGCACTCGTTCGGTGTCCAGCCGAACTCGCGCGCCAGGATGAAGCACGCCTTGGCGAGCGGGGCGCGCACCGCTTCCTCGAGGTCGTCACCGTCCACGGCAAGACCGCTGATGGCGTTGACCTGCTCGGTGAGGTACTGCGCGACGCCGGCGGGGAGCGATGCCACCTGTTCCACCGTCATGGCCGGTGACACCAGCGACTGCTGCACCATCAGGACGCTGGTGAGGACGCGCTGTTCACGCGCGGCGCGCACGGCGCGGTCCACGTCGCGCACCTGCAGCGGGCGCAACACCACTTCCCCCGCAGGCACGTCGTCGTTGGAGTGGCCCGCGGCGGCCGGCGTGCGACCGAACAGCGCTCCCGGTATCTCCACCGTGAACGTCGTCTCGCTCGACGCCAGCAGGTCGCTGGCCGACAGTCGGCGGGCCACGGTCAGCTCGCCTTCTTCTCGTCCGTCTTCACCCACAACGCGCGGAAGTCGACATTCTCCATCACGAAGTCATCCTCCGGGAGCGAGTAGTTCCACGCGCTGAGCTGCACCCCCATCACCGTGACGGTGGCAGGATTGTCGGGATCGGCGGGGTTCTTGAGTTCGACGCTCAGGTTGAACGAGGGCCCCACGAAGGCGCCCGCCGGGCGCGCGTCCGCGGCGTCGCCCAACATCAGGCGCAGCAGGGCGCCGTTCACGTAGGCGCGCTGGATGCTCCCGGTGACGTTGAGATTCCCCGGACGGATGTCGGTCGCGAAGCGCTGCCCCAGCTCGTGGAACGCCCGCACGTCGTTGGTGACCTTGATGGTGACGCCGGTGCAGCGCCCAACCGGCGTGAGCGAGAAGGTGTCCGACACTTTCTTGGCGGCATCCCCGGCGGGACCGCTCTCGAACGCCACGGAGATCGTTCCGTCGGCGCCGTGGTACACTGTGGTGGCCATGTGCGATGCTCCGTCTGGTTATTGAAGGTTCATGATGACCTTGATGACATCGATCGAGAACGTCGGCTGCAACGTCATCGTCACGATGGCCTCGCCGTTGATCTCCTGCGCGCGCGTTGCGGTGACGGCGAGCGTGTAGCCCGTCAGCATCTCGTCCAGCACCATCCCCGACAGGAAGCCATCGAGCGTCGCCTTGAGCGCGGCGCGCACGCGCGAGTTGTTGAGGCGCCCTATGTACGGATTGCTCCCGCGCCGCACGCCCTCCTTGGCAAAGTCGACGATGCGGCGCACACTCACCTGCTTGAACGGGCCGTCATCGGTCGTGATCCCCTTCACGATGCGGAAGCCCAGGTCCTTCCTCACGGCGAGGACGCGCGAGTTCACGAGCCCCTTGAGCTGGGCGCGCGTGTACTCGGGGACGAGGCCAGCCACCGGGAGGTCCTTGTTGGTGAGCGAGATGTGCGGGGCCAGCGCCGCCATCTTCCCGGCGATGAGTGCCGCGGTGTATGGGGGCGGGAGCGTGACGACCGTCGTCTTCTCCCCCGCGCGCGCCGGGTCATCGGCGCGGATGGCCGGCGCCACGAAGACCAGGCGTCCGTTGCGCAACGAGGTCGCCTCGCTGTTGACGGTACTGGCGTCGCCGTTCGAGGCGCCCAGCACGCCGATGCGCTCGTGCGCGGCGTTCTCGGTCGCCTCGAGATGGGCCAGGAGCGGCGCCGAGGCCGTGGCCGGCCCCTCCCCTGCCACCACGACGATGTTCACCGTCGCCCCCTCGAGAAGGGCCAGCGCGTCGGCGATGGTGGTAGCGGTGGCGGGATTCCCGTTCCCCGCCCCCGCCTTGGATTGCGCGACGGTGCCGGCACGCGGCCGCTTGGCCACGTCGCCAGCTGCAACGACTCCCGCCGTGGCAATGCGCGACGTGTCGTTGATCGCCGCCGCCAGCTCGCCGGCGCCGGCGCCGCTGAACGTCTCCTTCTCACGCCCGCGCGTGAGGGTGATCGTTGCCGGCTCCCCCTGGGCGTCGGTGACCGTCACCACGACGCTGTTGGCCCACGTCCCCCTGGACGTCGCGGTGAGCGTGAAGAGCGTGGCCGGGCTGTTGCCGCCAGCTGCATCTGGGATGCTCCACTCCGCCGAGTCCATCCCCGCCCCGTCGATGCGTACGGCGAGCACGGTGGAGGCGCCGCCGGCAAACAGTTGCTGGCAGGCGCGCGTGAGGGTGAGCGCGGCGGCCTGCGCGCTGGTGGCGTCGGGCCAGCGGTCGGCTGCCCCAAAGGTGTCGAGCACCTCGCTGTAGCTCCCCAGCGTCACCACCTGCCCCAGCGGACCGCGTTGCGCCGTGCCAACAATGCCGACGTTGCCAGTCGCGATCCCTCCCACGCCTATCAAGCCCTCGGCCCGCACGTCGATGTACGTGCCCGGGAGGATCGTCTCGGTGATTGTCTCGCTCATGTCATCTCCTTGTGGCCAGGGCGTGCCGTGTGGTGCGTGGGTGGTGAGGGTGCGATGCGACGCTGGGTACGTCGCGCGAGTGGGGCGTGAAGGGTGGAGGCATCAACCGGGTACCGTGATGACGTCGCGCACGATCGCGCCCGTCGCGCGGTCGGTCGTGATTGCCTCGAGGCGCGTCCTCACCGGGATGCGCCGGATCACGCCGCCTGACGAGTCGGCGCGGTCGATGAGGTGCTGGTACTCGAAGGCGAAGGTCGCCGCACGCCGGAAGTGCGCGACCGCCTGCTGGGCGGGCGCGACGTTGGCAATTGGCGGGCGATGCGCCGCCACCCCTAACGACGTAAGGGAGATCGAGAGCAGGAGCTGGATGTCGTCGCGCGCCTCCGGGCCCTGGAGGCGCCGCACCACGGAGGCGCCCAGCGCCTGCGCGTCGGCGGCGCTCGCCGCACAACAGTCGACGCGCAGCGTCCCCACGATGCGTTCCGTGCGCCGCTCCCACTCCCCCAGGAAGTACTGCAGCTGCAACGTGCCGGCGTTGGGGAGCGCATCGCCAAAGACCAGCGTCCCCGTGAGCGCATCGGCGCGCACGTCTCCCGCCTGCGGCGCCCCCGGCACCACGGTGAACGTCGACGCGCCGAGCCGCACGATGAGGTCGACATTGGCCAGTGCCCCTTCGCTCCCGTCGGCACGCACCTGCCCACCATGCGGCATCACGAGCGAGCGACGGTCGGCGCTCAACAGCGTGAACGTCGGGTCGGTTGCCAGTACGGGGTTGGCGAGATCGATCGACGTCGCGACCGGGAGTGCGCCGTGCATCAACTCGCCGCGATCGCCGAGCCCCACGCGACGCCGCTCGGTGGCATCGAGCGACAAGACCACACTCGGCAGGTCGCCGGCGGCGAAGGGATCGGTGACCCCGATGCGCGACGCGGCTACCACGGGGGAGAGCGGCGTGGCGGCGAGGTAGGTGGTGACTGCATCGAGGAAGGCGAGTTCGGCCATGTCACGCCCCCCCGAAGAGCGACTTGAGGGGTGACAGCACCTCGCCCAATCCGCCTAACGCCGACTTGAGCGCATCGGCCCCCGGCTTGATCGGGGCCACCACATCCCCCACCTCGGGGAGTGTGTCGACCATGGCGGGGAGGTCGAGCGCGTCGAGCCCGAGCTCGGCGAGCGCATCGAGTTCCAGCCCCAGCTCCGAGCCAAGGTCGCTCGCCGGCGCTGGCGGCGCGGGTGGCTCGGTGAACTCGCGCAGCACAATGCGATAGAAGAAGGTGTCGGGTGCATCGGCCGACTCCTCGAAGGCCAGCGCCTCGATCCAGACTTGTTCGAGCTCGCTCTCCTTGGCGATGTCGGCGACGAAGTCGACCGGGGCGCCGGCGAGGTATTGTTCGCGCACGTCCTTGAGGAAGGTGTCGCGCGCGTCGTCGCCGGAGAGCGATCCCTCGATCTCGATCACCAGCGCCCCGCGCCCCAGGTCCTGGTGCAGGTCGCCGGAGAGTCCCGGCACCTCGAGCGTCACCAGGCGCCGCGCCTCGGAGGCGCGGATGCGGGTGATGCTGGGCGGGGACCACCCCCCGATCATCGGCCGGATGCGCATGTCCCCTCGTTCACGGTTGGAACGCCAGGGCACGCATGGCGGCGTTGTTGCCTAACGCGCCGCCATTGAAGAAGCGCCAGAAGCTGTCGATCCCCGTGATGTCGACCAGGTCGGGGAACGGGTCGAGCACCGTCGTCCCCGCCGCGTCGGTCACGTTCGCCATCGCCACGAGGATGATCCCCTTCTGCCCGGGCGCGTTGTCCGGGTCGGGGTCGTTCGCCGGACCGGCGGCGAAGTTCATCGGGAACTCGGCCACGGCCCACCCGCCAGCGGGGATGTTCGTCAGCGTCGCCGAGGGGATTACCTCGCGCCAGTTGGCGCCATCCGGGCCGGGAACACCCAGCGCGACGCGGGGGACGATGAAGAGCCGCACCACGCTGCGCGGGATGGGCTGCTGCGTGCGGTTGGTCACCCGCACGTAGACGAAGTTGCTGCCGCCGTGCGCCACGTCGCCCGCGTGCGCGTCGGTGAGGTCGACGAACTCATTGGCGAGGCTGGCGGCCGGCACTTGCGCCTGCCGGACGATGATATCGGGGCTGCGCCCCCCCCACGCCACCCCTCCGCGCTCGCCGCGGTCCGAAGTCACGTCGCGGATGAGGATCGTGTCGCGATCCACCCCCGCCACGTGCAACGCGGCCCGCCGCTCGCCGCGCACGAAGGCGTCCACCGCCCCCGCCGGGACGTTCGCCAGCGCATCCTGTCCGCTCGTGGCAATGGCGAGGAAGGCGATGTTCGTCGTGATCTCCAGCTTCGGGATCACACGGAACGCGACGACGTGCGGCTCACCGGGTCGCAGTTCTCCCTCGGTGATCTTGTCCGCCTTGGTCCACGGTGACCCGGCGCCGGGGGTGCCGGGAAAGTTGAAGGCCGCGTCGATGGCCGGGACGGCGACCGGGTTGCCGGCGTCGGCATAGTAGAGATGCACGTCGACGTTGTTGGCCACCGAGTGCCCGCGGTTCTGCACCTGCACGTAGACGATGTTCTGGTCGCCGACGAGCGCGCGGTCGGGGACGAGCACCTCGTCGAACTCGGCGCCGTCGATCTGCTCGCCGAAGTTCCACGCCTCGGAGCGCTGGTAGCGCGGTGAGTCGATGCGGATGTCGATCGCGTGCGTGACATCGACGGGGCCGGCGGGGGTCGGCGGTGCCGCTGGCGCGGCCGCCCCCACCGGCGGACGCGCGGCGATGCCGACGCGCGGGTCGGCGCCTAACGTGTTGGCCGCCACGTACGGACGTCCATCGTCGCCCGCGTGGTTGCGGATCACGAGTCGCACGGGGGGGAACTGGAATGCCGCGGGCGTCACCCCGGCGAGTGACACCTCGAACGCCCCGCGCCCCAACGTCGCGCAGCGCAGCGTCTGCGTGACGGCGTGTGTTTCGAGGTCGGTGATGGGGACGAGCGGGAGTCCCTGGCTGAAGGTGCGCCACGTCGGGTTCGCCCCCGCACCCGGCGCCATCGATCCCACGGCGGGCAGGTCGCGCGCCACGTAGACCCCCGCCGCCGTCCCGATGAAGAGCGTGGTCTGGCTCGCCGGGTCCCACGCCGCGGCAAGGTATGGGCTCGCCGGGAGCCCGGTGTCGACCTGGTGCCAGTTCGCGCCGGTGTCGTGCGTGATGTGCACCTGCCCTCGTGCACCACCGTTGAGTGCAGTCGTCACCGCCACCACGGCGGCGTTGGCGGGATGCGCCGCGATCGACGTGATCGGAAAGCCGGCGAGCGTGAGCGCGCGCGTCCAGGCCGGCCCCACCACGCCGCCTCCGACGCTGGAGGGGAGTGCGCCCGCCAGGTGCACCACCTCGCCCCGGTCGCCCCCGCCCCACACGTGGTTGCCATCCGGGGAGAAGGCGACAGTCGTCACGTTGGACGCTGCGGGGATCCCCGTGTTGGCCGTCGCGATGTTGAAGCCGTCGCTCGTGAACTGGAGCACCCCGGTCGACCCGTACAGCGCGAGATCGGGCGTAGTCGGGTGTGCGGCGAGGGCGCGCACAAAGAAGTTGGTCGGCGCCTGGATCGCCTGCGTCTCGTGATACGGCGCGAACTGGTTGTTAGGCGGCGCGAGGTCGACGAGCGGAACGATGTGGAACGCCGCGACGCTGAAGGTGGAGACGTCAACGCGATCGGCTGAGCCCTGCCAACTGCTGTACATCCGATACGGGCTCGTGGGGTGCCATGCCATCGCCCCGCCATCGCCGCCGTCTATCGAGTACCAGGACGGCCCGCCATACGACACGAACGTCCCGTTGTCCTGCATCCCCCCGCCGCAGAGCCCGGGGAAGGTGGCGTGCGAGGTGATGTCGAACAGCTGCGCCGCCACCACGCCATAGCTCCGCTTGCGCCACACCGGCGCCGCTGCGCCGATGTTGTCCGTGGTCGACATCCCGCCGTCGTTGCACACCCACACCCGCGTCGACCCGGGCTCGAAGACCGTCGCATGGTGATCGGCATGCTGCGCGTGGTCGCCGTTGTCGTAGCGCGTCCAATCCATGATCCGCGTCCACGGCGTCGCCCCGCCGTCGGTGGTGCGGAAGAGATCCGTCGACCCCGCGATGACCATCGCCGGGTTGAGCGGGTTCACCGCCAGCGACAACGCATACCAGGCGATGCGCGTGCCGGGCTCCGGCGAGTTGGCACCAGCGACCGAGGCCCAACCCACCCCGAGGTTCGTCGACGTGAAGAGCGGCGTCGGCCGATTGCTCGCCGCAGGCGGCGCGCCTACCGGCGTCGTGTCCTGCATGATCGCGTGCGCCGTCGGCACCGGATTCGTCGGCCCCCACGCCACGCGCACGATCCCCACCATCGCCGGCCACGGCGTCCCCACCGCACCGGCGGTCGTCACCTGCCACCCTGTCATGCGGCGGTTGCGACGATCCCACGTCCCGATCGCGGTCCCGATCCCCTGGATCCCGACGAGGAGGAAGTACTGGTTGTTGTTCGCCGGATCAGCCGCGAGGGCGACGTCGGTCACCGTGCTCCCCGCGGCGACGCCCGTGATCGCCTCGGCGGAGAACGAGTTCCCATCCAACCGCCACAGCCCGGTGTCCGACGCAATCCACGCGCGGCGCGCGTCGTTAGGGTCGATGGCAATCTTGAGGTAGTGCGCCGCCGCACCGTTGCCGCCGCTGTCGGTCACCAGCCGCGTGAACGACGCCCCGCCGTCCTCCGACCGGAAGAAGCCGATCCCTCCCGGGTACGGGAGCGGGAGGTCGCCCGTCCCGACATACAGCACGCGCCGGTCGGCGGCCGACCACGCCACCGCCCCCACGGCTCCCACGATGTCGGGAAGCCCCGCTTGTTCCCAGCGATAGCCACTCGTCCGCGAGATCCACAGCCCGCCCTGCGCCGAACCCGCCGCCAGATGCAACGGGAGCTTCTGCGCCAGCTCGCTGGCCGTGGGCTGGCGAAACGCGACGCAGCGAATCGCCCCGCCCACGTTGCGCGGACCTAACGGGACCCAGCTGCTCGCATTGGCGTCCGGCGTCGCGGTCACCGCCGCGCGCCGCGCCGCCTCGGTCACCCCGGACAGCCCGTTCGGGGTCGTCCCGAAGTGGCGCGCGATCTCGCCGGCACGCTCCTCGCGCGCGTCCTCGTCTTCGCGCGGCGCGAACGGGTCGAAGTCCTGGCCGCTCATGGCGCCGCTACCACGACGCTCGGCGCCGGCATGTCGAACAGCGTCGCGATGGCCTGCGACAGCTCGAGGTTGGATGGCTCGTTTGCACCGGCGCTGTGCAGCGCCGCGTCGGCGGCGCTCTCCGTCTCGTCGTCCACCACGCGCAGCCATTTGCGCAGCGCAGGAATCCACCCCTGTTGCCGCAGGATCGTCTCGCCAACGCTGGCCCCGTTAGGCACCGGCGCGCCGCCGGTGACGATCTCGCGCCACTCGTCGACCAACCGCCGGTCCAGCGACCAGTTGCGGAAGGTGCGCGTGACCTTGGTCAGCGACGCCTGCGGGATGGCGCCGCCCCCCTGCAACGTCATGCGATCGAAGCTGTCGACGCGCGCCTCGATGGCATCGAGCGTGTGCGACGCCGCCCCCATGGCCATGATCGCGCCGAGGTCTCCCGCCAGCTCCATGATCGAGTCGCCGCGATCGCGCGCCGCGTGCGGGCGCGCCACGAAGGTGTAGCCGCGACCGATCTCGTCGCCTTGCCCCAGCCGCTCGTAGGTCGCGCCGTTAGGCTGCGGCGAGAATGCCGACGAGATCACCATCGCCAGGTCGGACTCGATGCGCGTCACGATGCGCACGTTGCCGTTGATGACGACCCGGTCCCCCTCGGCGAAGAAGAAGCGGAACGACGTCCCGGTCCCGCTCAGCCGGTTCCCGTCTCCCGTCACCGTCCCCGGGCCGCGCACCGTCTCCGACTCGCGCGGGTCGAACGGGGCGGGGCCGAAGCGGTCAAATCGCACCGCCTGCGCACGCTTGGGGGCGTGGAAGAGCTTCACGCTGTCGCCGTCGTTGGCCCCCGTGAGCTGCGCGAAGTCGGCGGCCGCGCTGCTCAACACCGACTCCGGCGCATCGCCTTCATCCCGCTGCTTGAGGTCGCCCATGTCGGCGAACGTTGCACCTGGCGGGAGGCTCACCGCCTTGTCCTCGGGGATGGCCAGCGCGCACTGCAGCCCGTTGAAGCCGTGCGAGGCGAAGGCGGCCGGGAGGTACGTCGCCAGCTGCTCGAGCGTCATCGGCGTGATCGGGGCGGGGACGATCGTCGGCGCGCTGCCGTCGATCGCCGTCACCACCTCGAGGTGCGTGCGCCGCGAGCGGATGAAGAGCGTTCCCGCCCCCGTCCACCACACCTTGAGCAGCGGACGCACCCCGCTGGGGAAGTGCGCCTCCTGCACGGTGTCGTCCCGCTGGCCGCGCAGCTCGAAGAGCGACGAACGGTCGAACAGTCGCACATGGTGCGGGCGCAACGCCGGGAACGGCGCCGGCTTCTCGGGGAGCTTCGCGTCGCGCAACGTGGCCGGAAGCGCGAACAGGAGGATCAGCGCCACGACACCGATGATCGCCGAGAAGACGATCCAGAGCACCTTGCCTGCATCCTCGCTCGCCTCGTTCCCGATCAACTCCGCAAAGAGGAGAAGGAGGAGTGCGAGTGCGCCAGCAATGATGAATGGGAGGGCGAAGATCAACGGCAGCTTGCTACGCCGGCTCTCCCCCCTGAGCGATTGCACCAGCGAGGCGATCGACATCGCGAAGCCGTACGCCGCGGGGAGCGCGAAGAGGAGCACCCAGCGCCACCCGGCGCCGATGTCGCCGTCGACGAAGAAGAATGGGAGGGCGAACAGCCCGGTGAACGTCGAGAAACCCGCTCCGATGAGTCCAGACGTCAACTCTCCCTCTGCCCCGCGCCATGTCTTCCCCGCGGCCAGGATCCCGATCGCCAGCGGCGTGATGCAGTTCATCGCCAGCGGGAGAGTGAAAACCTCGAACGCCGCACGCTCTCCCGCGTTTGGGATGCTGGTCTCGAAGACCTTCTTGCCGCGTGCCAGGGCGAACGCCATCGGCATCGTTGCCAGCAACGGGAGGATCGCGATCGAGAGGAAGCCCAGCCAGTGCCCGTACCCCCAGTCGTACAGGAGACCGACGCCGGCGTGGTTGAGCGTGCGATAGCCGTCTCGGAAGAAGTCCGCGTCGGGAGCCGGGAGCGTGAACTTGCTGATCTCCTCCTCGAAGCCGCCCAGCCCCTTTGCCCGTGCCGCTCCGGATCGGTAGGTCTCATCATACGCGTGCGCGTAGCCGGCAAAGAGCTCGGCGGGGACCTCGTCCACCGTCGGCCACCACGCGCTCCACGGCTGACCCTCACGGGGCCCCGGGCGGTTGTAGAAGGCGCGCGCCACCTGGCTGTCGAGCGAGCCCTCCACCTTGTCGTGCCCGAACTTGCGCAGCTCGGTGAGGCGGATGGCGTTGAACAGCTTCACCGTCTCGCGCGACGGGACATGCCACTCGACGTCGTTGATGAACGGGTGCGCGAGTACGTCGCCGGCAATGTGTGTGACGTGCCCGAGAATGTACGCCCGGATGCGATTCAGGTCGCGCAGGTAGGCGCGCGCGGCGTCGGCCCCATCTGACGGACGGTCGGTGAGCGCCAGCGACGCGCGACGGTAGAACTCGAGCGCCATGTCGGTGGAGCGCGAGTTGATCGGCTCGCGATTGCTGTCCGGCGTCCCCTTGTGGAGGGTGTCGAACCAGGTGGCCTGCCCCGGCGCGACGATCGCCGCCAACCCGGGAATGTCGGGCCCCATGGATCCCATCACCGCATAACGAGAGACCCCCTGCCCGAACCCCGCGGGCCACGCCGGGTCGCTGGGAAGCGCCGGGTTCACCGCCGGCCGGTCATCACCGTCCGACATGATGATGAAGGTCAGCGACGACAGGCGCAGGACGCGCAGCTCGAGGTCGGTCAACGGCCCGCTGGCAATCTTCTTCCACAGCAGGCGATCGCGAATGTCGCGCACGCGTTCGCGCGCGAGGAGCATGATCGCCTGGTGCGTGAGGATGGCTGGCATCGCGCGCCTCCCTCAGAAGCCGATGTCGACGGACACGCCCACGCCGAGCCCGTCGGTCGACGGGATCGCCTCCTGCAACCGCTTCAATCCGCCACGCAATCCCTCCACGCCATCGTGGATGTCCTGCGCCAGCTGCTGCAACGCGTCGAGCAGCGGACGCAGCATCGGTTCCACATCGAGGGCGCGCAACTGCTGGATGATGGCATCGAACAACTCCGACGCCGGTGCGAGGATGCGCTGCGCACTTAGTGTCCCTGGTGACTCCGGCGTCCCGATGAGTCGCGCGATGAGCCCCTTGAGCGCGTCGAGGATGCTGCGCACCGCCGCCAGCGGGTCGAAGGCCTGAAGTTCCTGCTTGAGCGTGGTGAAGGCGCCCAGCGTGGGGGCGAGCAGCGTTGCCGGGTCGAGCGCCAGGACTTGCTGCTTTCCCGCGTTGATCACGTCCTTCACTCCCTGCGTGAGTCGCACGAGGTCGAGCGAGCGCAGGAGGGCGATGAGGTCGTCGATGGCCTGCTTGACGGGATCGACGACCGAGGCGAGCAACGCCGTCGCGCGAGCGCGCACCGCGGTGAAGATGGGGACGACGATCGCCGCCAGGCGCTGCGGACTCGCCACCTCAAGCACTTCCGTGAGGATCGCGCCAATGCCATCTCCCACGCGCTTGATCCCCAACTGCCGAAGGAAGCCAAGCAACTGGTCACGGAGACGGGCGATGGGCTTCGCGGCCGCCGTGATCGCCGCCGCGGTGACGTCGACCCGCGACAGCTCCAGCTGCAAGAGCGCCGCCGCCGGCGCGTGCGCCGCCCCCAGGTCGGTGGAGAAGCGTGTGCGGTTCTCCTCGAGCGCGCCAAAGCCGCCGTCGCTCCCGCGCCGCGTCACCGCGCCGTCGAGCGAGAGGCGAATCGGCGACCCCGCGGGGAGCGCAGCGAGCGCCGTCGCCATGTCGCGCAGCCCACGCGTCACGGCAACGGTCGTCGCGCCAAGCTCGATCGCCGCCGTCGTCGCGATCGCGTCGTCCACCGCGCTCCCGATCTCCCGCGCGCGCGCGGTGAGTCGCGGCGTCACGCCACCGTCTTTCCCGCTCATCGCATCGAAGACGGTCGCCCAGCTCGTGGGGCGGCGCCGGCTCCCGTCGCCGCTCAGCAGCGCGCTCACCACCACGCTCCCCCAGGCTCCCATCGTCGCCGAGTCGAGGCGCGCCAGCTCCACCTTCGCCACGTCGAAGCCGTTGGCGATCATCGGCTCCAGGCGCGACGGATCGAGGAGGTTGATGAGGCGCACGGCCTCGCGCTCCAGGTCGCCTAACGACTTGGACGCCACCTCGAGCTTGAGCGTTGTGATCACCGCCTCGCGCACCTCCACCACGCGCGCCTGCAGCGGGGCAATGAGCGCATCCGGGTTCAGCGCGTCGAGCTTGGACGCCGCCTCGGCAATCACTGCGCTCACCGGCGCCAGCGCCGCCGCCGGATCCACGCCATCCAGTCGCCCCTTGAGCGACGCCAGCGCCTCGTCGACCGGTGCCAGCACTCCTGACAGATCGAGCCGGGCCGCCTGGTCGCGCACCGGCGCCAGCTCGGCGTCGATTGCCGGGGCGAGCTTCGTGGGATGCAGGGCATCGAGTTCGGTGAGCAGCGATTCCAGCGCCCCCTGCACCTCGGCCATCGCCGACTCCACCGGCTGGGCAAAGGGAAGCGTCCCATCTTCCTGCAGCTCGAACCAAGACTCCACTTCGCTCGCCGCCGCATCGATGTTGAGCGAGCGAATCGGCTCAACCAATGCGTCGAACTCCGCCTTGATGTCGTCAGGCAGGAGGACGACGGGGACCGCTTCCAGCACCGATGCCGTCGTCTCGATGGCATCTTCGGCGGTGTTGAAGTACGGCGCCACCGCCGCCTTCTCCATCACCGCGGCCACCTCGCGCAGCTTCTCCTGCAGCTCGCCGACCGCGCGATCCACGCCGAGTTGTTGCACGAAGGCCGCCGCATCGCCAACGAGCGATTGCAGCGCGGCCATCGCCGCGTTCACCGCCGTCTCGGCGGCATCGAGCGCGGTCGTCGCCGAGCTGGCCGCCGTCCCCAGCCCCGACTCGATGGCGGCGATCGCATCGCCCATCGCCTGCATCGCCGCGCGAATCGGTGCGGTCGCCGCGTTGATCGCGTCGGCGAGTTCGCCAGTGGGGAGCGCTTCCACCAGCGCCGTGACCTGTCGCGTTGCCTGGTCGGCCGCATGTACCAACTGGTCGCTGAGCTGCTGCAGTTCGTGAATAGGGGCGGATACCTTCTCCATCAACCCGGCCACCGGTGCCCCAACCTTCGCGACGTCGAGCGACTCGATCTTGGTCGCGAGCCCCTGCACCTCCCGCTCCACCATGCGCAGCACGGCGTCGAAGGAGTCGGCGGGCGCCGGCGGGAGCGGAATGGTCAGCGCTGGCATGAGTCGGTCGACCATGGCTCCCACCGAGCGCCCCGCCGCGACGAGGTCCACTCCCTGCGCATCGGCCAGGCCAGCGCGCACCTCGGCGAGAATGTTGTCGAGGTCGGCGTGCAGCAGCGTCGACTCGGCAAAGGCGAAGCGTCGGGCTACCGACTCGCGCGCCAGGTCGACGCGCGCCAGCGCATCGCGCCCCGCGCGCTCCGCTTCGTCCATCACCGACGCATCGCTCGCGGCGGCTCGCAAACGATCGACTGCATAGTCGAGCGACGCCTGCACCATCTGC
Organism: Gemmatimonadaceae bacterium; assembly: GCA_020852815.1. Classification (NCBI taxonomy): domain Bacteria; kingdom Pseudomonadati; phylum Gemmatimonadota; class Gemmatimonadia; order Gemmatimonadales; family Gemmatimonadaceae; species Gemmatimonadaceae bacterium. The sequence goes on from JADZAN010000004.1 coordinate 59,422, forward strand.
AGCTCGGTGAGCGTCTCGTCACGCGAGAGCTGCGCGCGCAGGAGGCGCGCGAGTCGCTCACCCTCGGCCAGTGCACTCTCCACGCGCATGAGCCCGCCCAGCGCACGCAGGATCGCCAGCGCTGCCGGGAGGAGCGCCTTGAAATCATCGATGTACTTCGTGTCGCCCCCGAGCAGCGACATGATGCGAGTCAGGAGTCCCATCACCTGACGACCCTGCGGCGAGGCGCCGAGCGTTGCCGAGAGCTGTTCGAGCAGCAGGTCCACGCGCGACCCGCCGTTGGCCGATATCGCTGTCTTCGCCTGGTCCAGGACGCCACGCACCGCCGTGTCGATGCTGCGAAGGTCGACCTCCTCGAGGAGGGCGACGAGCGACTCGACCTGCCTGACGATGGCGCCGGGATCGGGGAGCCCGAGGGGTGAGGCGGCGAGTTCGGAGGCGATGCGCTCGGCGACGCGGGCAAGTGACGAGAGGTCTATCGATGCGGAACTCGCGATGTCGCGTACGCCGTTGGCGTCGACGGGAGTGGAGACGCCGCCGAGGGACGCGTTGGCCCCGCGGAGATCGGTCGTGAACGTCGACACGATCTCCGACGCGTTGAGCCGCGTGCGGAGTTCCAGCAGGGACAAGGGCGCGCCTCGGGGGAGAACCGAGGGGAGATCATGTCCGCGGGCGCGCGGCGTGCGCATGAGCCTTTCGGTTCAATAGGGGACCAGCGTGGGGCACGAATGTGCGACACGTCACAGGTGCGTCGCGCGTCGAATGGTCGAGCCTGTCTTGCATTATCGATGTAGTGCGCATGTGGCCCGCATGCCACACGGTGGACAGCGTCGCGCGCGCCGCGTATGCTCGCTGCCCGGTGGTTGGACCCGCAACGCCCCTCACGCTGCGACCGTCAGATGCAACACCGCTCTCCCTTCCCCGACCCGCTCCCCGACCCCTGCCGTGCTTCCGCGCCGGTGGGAGTGCTGGTGATCTCGCCCATTCGCCTGTTGCGCGATGGGATCGTGGAGCTGCTCGCGCGCCGGCCGTCGGCGCCGCTGCTGCAGGTGGCCGCCACGGGTGACCAGGCGTTAGGCGCGCTGGACGATGGCGTGGCCTACGTGGCACTGCTCGACGCCGGGATGGTCGACGCTCACGCGCTCGCGCGGCGCCTGGAGCGGCATTCAGCGGTGCGGGCCGTGATTGCGATCGCCGTTTCGCCTGACGACGTGGCGTCGCAGGTGACGCTCGCCGAGTGCGGGGTGCGCGGCTATGTGTCGCACGACGGGTCGATGGAGGAGCTGCTGGCTGCCACTGACGCGGCGCTGCGCGGCGAGTTGCACTGTCCGCCGAGGCTCGCCGCGGCGCTGGCGCGGCGCCTGGCCACCGTGCGCGCCGGCCAGGCGGAGGGCGTGGGCGCGCTGAGCCATCGCGAGCGCGAGATCGTGCAGCTGGTCGACTCCGGGATGTCGAACAAGGAGATCGCCAGCCGCCTGCACATCGAGATGGCGACGGTGAAGAACCACATGCATCACATCCTGCACAAGCTCGGCGTACACCGGCGTGGCGAGGCGGCGGCGGCGTTGCGGCGGTGGAAGACCGCCTGAACCGCAGCGACCGCCGGATGGACGGGGTGCTGAACCCCTAACCATCCCAAGGATTCATGCGGCGCGCTCCCGGGGCGCGTAACCGTTGCCTGTTCACACCCCCCATGTGGGATGGCCACAGGCACCGTCGTGCTGCACCCTGCTCCGCCGCTGCTGCGGGACCTCGTGTACCGCCTCCTCGAGCCTGGCTACGAGGTGGTGGACATCGCCGAGTGGCGTGCCCGTCAGGCGCAACGTCCCGGGGCGGCTGCCCCAATCGCCGACGACGTTCATCTCGTGGTCGCGCCTTCCGGCGCGCGCCCTGAGGATGCGGCGTTGCTCGCCCGGTCCACGAGCTTTCCCACTGTCATCATTCTCGGTGGCAATGGGCGCTGGGGGGTGCGGGTCGAGGGCGGTGCGGTGCAGCGCGTGCTCGTCGAGGTCACGCCGGAGGCGTTGCGCGGGCTGGTGCGGGGGTGATTGCAAACTCTTAGGACAACCAGAACCGCGACGAATGCCAGGATTGCTGCGAATCATCGTCGAATGGCTTTCTAGCTGGACGGCAAGACAAGCGCGCGAAAGCGCTGGTACGGCGAGCAGTCAACGAAGGGCAACGACGAAGTGCCTTGAACACGGAGGACGCACGGAGGCACGGAGGACCACGGAGAACAACAGTGCCAAGGTCTCCCCCGTGTACCTCCGTTCCTCCGTGTGTCCTCCGTGTTGAAAGCTCGTAGGAAAACCAGAAC
>JADZAN010000005.1 GCA_020852815.1 Gemmatimonadaceae bacterium
AGGTCGTAGTTGTCGCGCCAGAACTTCGCCGTGACGGGGTCGATCTTTCCGCTCAGGCGATCCCAGATGCGGCGGGGATATCCGTCGGGGCCCACGGGCGAGTAGACGCTCTCCCACACGTCCCACTGGTCGCCCGACCGCGCCTTGGTGCCTAACAAGTATTCGTACCGGTTCATCTCCTCGAGCGTCGCGTCCACGTGGCCCAGGTAGTTGCGGTGCCCGGGGCGCGGCGTGCGCTTCCACTGCGAACCGGCCCAGTAGGCGTTGGTGTCGCTGTAGATGTTCACCACCGTGTAGTGGCGGAAGTCGATCGGGTCTGGGCAGGCGATCCAGGCGCCGTTGTACTCGTCCGGATAGAACATCTGCACCGCCATCGACTCCCACCCACCGGTCGAGCCGCCGAAGACGAAGCGCGCCCACCCCTGCCCGAGTCCACGAAAACGCTTTTCGATCTCGGGGATGAGTTCGTACTGGATCGCGTCGCCATACGGGCCGTTGTTGGCCGAGTTGACGGCATACGAATCGTCGTAGAACGGCGTGGCGTGCTGGATCTGCACGAGCAGCACGCGCGGGAAGCCGGGGCCGGTCCACTCGGTGAAGAACCTGTACGACTCCTCCTGCTGGATCCGGTTGTAGCCGGCGAGCGCGAAGCGTTCGCTGTAGTCGGGCCTGAGGTTCGGGTCGGGCGGGGTCTCGCGCCAGTTATCGGGGACGGTGGAGAAGTGCCCGTGGTTGATGACGAGCGGGTACCGCGACTGCGGGTGCGACTCGAACCCCTCGGGGAGCGTCACGAAGGCGGCGAGGTACATGTCGCGTCCCCAGAAGCGCGACAGGCGCTCGCTGCGGATGCGCACGTGCTTGACGTACTTCGTCTCCTGGAACGCCGGGATCGCGGGGATCACCTGGTCAACCGTCAGACGCAACTCGCCGCCGCGCGCCGGGTCGACGGCGATGCTGCGCGGGACCGAGTAGAGGTTTCCGGGCTTGGCGTTCCACTTCTGCCCTTCCCCCTGGTCGGGGGGGAGCGAGACCGTGACGCCGTCGCCACGCCTGAAGGTCTCGTAGCGGTTGAGGAGCGCCTGCACGCGATACGTCCCGCGCGGCAGCGCACCTAACGAGGCGAGCGGAAAGCCGAAGGCGCTGGCATCGATGACGCGCGTGTCACCGGGCTTCCAGTCGGTGACGTCGATGGCGAAGGCCGGCTGCGTGCTGACGCCGTACCCCACCTGGAAGCGCGGCTCGGCGCTCGAGTCGGCGGAGAAGACGACGACGAGGCGCCCGTCCAGCCCGGTCGCACCGCCGGGGATCCCGCCAGGGATGGTGGCGGGAAGGGTGACGGCGATGCGAAGCCGAGTACCGGCCGATTGCGCGTGGGCCGGCGACAGCGCAGCAAGGGCGAGCGCAACGCCGACGGCGACCGTCGCGCGTCGGGAGCGGAGTGACGACATGGGAGATCCTCTGGTGGGCGGGCGGCGGCAACGTGCATCGCCCCCGACGCGCCGTCAAATCACCGTGTCGTTTTGGGGGGGTGAGTTTATGGGGCGCGCGCCGATGATCGCACAGGTGAGCGCGCCGGTGAGCGCGCCGGTGAGCGCGCCGGTGAGCGCGAAGTCCAGCTCAGCTCGCGGGCGGCACGCGCTCGGGGAACCCCTCATCGTTCCAGAACCACCGCGACCCATCGGAGGCCTCGACGCCGATGGCATCGCGCCAGGCGTCGGGGATGGGGTGCGGCATGGCGACGATCGCGTCCGGGGCGATCTCGAAGAGGACGAAATCGAGCTTCCCGCGCGCAGGCCTGCCGATCTCGACGCGTACGCGCCACCCGCCGCTCCACTCGCGATAGAAGCGGATCGACGTGTGTTGATCGGGGAGGCGGCGCTCCAGTTCGCGCTCCACCAGCTCGCGGGCGACGGGGGCGAGTTCCTGAAGATCCTTCAGTGGCAGCGGGGCGTCGGTGGCACTCATGCGAATGCGGCGTCTGTCCAGGGGCGCGTTGGGGGGCGCGGCGTCGAACGGGCCGGCCGCTGCCAAGGTAGCGCGTCCGCGCTCGGAGCGGGACGACTGCACGACAAGCGCCGCGCGGCCTCACGCCTTCCATCGGGCGGTGCGTCCGCGCACCTTCGCAGCGCCGCGCCTGCGTCCGACGTAAGGACGGGGACGCTCTCACTCCTCCCCTCGATCTTCTCGATGCACCTGCTTGCCTTCCGCCCCGGCGCGACGCTGGCCCCGCTCGCCCTGGCGTGCCTCCTGTCCCTCGCCGCCCCGCGCGTCGCTCATGCGCAGGAAATCACCCCCACGGCAGCGAATCGCCCGCTGCGCACCGCGCGTGTCGGCGCCGCGCACACCATTACCAAGGCGCCGGTGATCGACGGTCGCCTGGACGACGCCGAGTGGAAGGACGGTGAGCCGTTCCGCGGCTTCGTGCAGCGCGAGCAGAGCGAGGGGGCGCCGGCCACCGAACGCACCGAGATCCGCTTCCTGACCGATGGCGAGGCGCTGTACATCGGCGCGTGGCTGTACGATCGCGAACCGTCCGGCATCGTCCCGGGTGAGAAGGTGCGCGACGTGACGCTGACCAACAGCGACTACGTGGCCATCATGCTCGACACGTTCCACGACAAGCAGAACGGCTTCCTCTTCGCCACCACCCCCGCGGGGATCGAATACGACGGGCAGATCATTCGCGAAGGCGAAGGGGGCGGGGTGATGCAATCCGGGCAGAACCGGATGCAGGCGGGATCGATGGGAGGGTTCAACCTCAACTGGGATGGCAGCTGGCGGGTGGCGACGTCGAGCGACTCGTTGGGGTGGTACGCCGAGTTCCGCATCCCGTTCTCGACGCTGCGGTACGGGGGCGCCGCGGTGCAGACGTGGGGGCTCAACGTGGCGCGCATGATTCGCCGCAAGAACGAGGAGTCGTTCTGGTCGTTTGTCCCGCGGCAGTTCAACCTGTACCGCATGTCGCTCGCGGGGACGCTGGAAGGGCTGACGGTCCCGGTGCGCCGCGTCGCGACCGTCACGCCCTACGTGCTGGGATCGGCGACGCGCGACTTCGTCTCGCAGGTCAAGGCGAAGTACCCGGTGGAGTGGGGGGCCGACATGAAGTACGGCCTCACGCCAAGCCTCACGCTCGACCTCACGTACAACACCGACTTCGCCCAGGTGGAGGTGGACGAGCAGCGCACGAACCTTACGCGCTTCCCGCTCTTCTTCCCCGAGAAGCGTCCCTTCTTCCTCGAGAACGCCGGCGTCTTCTCCGCCGGCACGCCGCAGGCGGTCGACCTCTTCTTCAGCCGCAAGATCGGGATCGACAACGGGACGCCGGTTCCGATCATCGGCGGCGGGCGCCTGACGGGGCGCGTGGGGAGCACCACGGTTGGCGCGATGCAGATCTTCACCGACCAATCGCCCGCGGGAACGGTATCGGGGCAATCGTACACGGTGCTGCGTGCGCTGCGTGAAGTGTCGCGGCGCGGGCGCATCGGGGTGATCGGGGTGCAGCGGCAGTCGACCGACAGCTCCGGCAGCTACAATCGCACCATCGGGCTCGACGGGCGCATCGGGCTCGGCGACGCCTGGACCATCGACTGGTGGGGAGCCGGGACGCAGACGCCGGGGAAGACCGGCGACGACCTCGGCTACAGCGCGCGTGCCGCGTACACCACGCGCGACTGGAACAACAACGTCCGCTTCCTGCAGATTGGCGAGGACTTCAACCCCGAGGTCGGCTTCCTGGGGCGCACCGCGGGGTATCGCTACTACGAAGTGGGGTTGATGCGCTACGTGCGGAAGAAGGAGTGGGAGTGGTTCCGCCAGTGGAACCCGCACATCACGTATCGCGGCTACTACGGTACCGACGGCTTCTTCCAGAGTGCGCAGTACCACGTCGACTTCTCGGAGATCGAGTTCTCGAACGGCGGGCGCTTCGGCCCCGAGTTCAACGCCTATCACGAGGGGTTGCAGGAGCCGTTCGCGATTGCCGAGAACGTGATTCTGCAGCCCGGGGGCTACGACTGGTCGTCGATCGGGCTCGACTGGTCGACCGACCCCAGCTCGGCGCTCTCGATGGTGTTGCGCGGCGACTTCGGCCCGTTCTACACGGGGACGCGCAACGGCGGGACGCTCACCGTCACCGCGCGCAAGGGCGCGACGATCTCCTCGTCGCTCCTGCTCGACTACCAGGACGTGAAGCTCGACGAGGGGGCGTTCACGCGCTCGCTGATCGGGATCAAGGGGGCGTACTTCTTCACGCCGCGCATCTTCCTGCAGACGCTCACGCAGTTCAACAACCAGCAGAAGGTGTGGACGGCCAACCTGCGCTTCGGTTGGCTCAACACCGCCGGCACCGGATTGTTTGTCGTGTTCAACGACGGGGAGCTGGCGGACTCGTTCTTCAGCTGGCAGCGCCCGCGGTCACGGTCGCTGGTGATCAAGTACACGAAGCAGTTCGGGACGGGGACGTAGGGGGGACGGGAGACGGGGGACGGGAGTGCCGAACGGCGCCTGGCGGCGGGGCGCTCAGCCCTGCTGCGGCGCGATGATAGACGCGGCGGCTGGCGTGCCGGCGACTGGGCGGAGAACGGGGGGCGGTGACTGCTCCTCCACCTGTTCACTCTCCTCCGTGCGCTTGCGGCGGCGCATGCGGCCGGTGAAGTCGTCGAAGTACGTATAGATGACCGGCGTCACGTACAGCGTCACGAGTTGCGAGAAGGCGAGCCCGCCCACCACCGCGATCCCCAGCGGACGGCGTGACTCGGCGCCGGCGCCGTGACCCAATGCGATGGGGAGCGTCCCGACCAGCGCCGCCATCGTCGTCATGCTGATGGGGCGGAAGCGCACCATGCACGCCTCGAAGATCGCCTCGAAGGCGTTCTTGCCATCCTTGCGCTCCGCCTCCTGCGCGAAGTCGATCATCATGATCGCGTTCTTCTTCACCAATCCCACCAGGAGGATGACCCCCACCCAGGCGTAGACGCTCAGTTCCGTCTTCGTCAGGAGCAACGCGATGAAGGCGCCAAAGGCCGCGAACGGGATCCCCGACAGGATGGTGATGGGGTGGATGAACGACTCGTACAGGATCCCCAGCACCACGTAGATGACGAAGATCGCGACGAGAAAGAGCACGCCCAGCCCGCGCTGCGTGTCCTGGAAGGCCTGCGCGGCGCCGGCAAAGCCGGTGCTGATTCCCTCGGGAAGGATCTCGTGGGCCGCCCGCTCCACCTCGGTCACCGCCTCACCTAACGAGGCCCCCTCGCGCAGGTTGAACGACAGCGTCACCGAGGGGATCTGCCCCGTGTGGTTCACCAGTTGCGGCCCGATGCTGCGGTCGGTGCGCGTGACGGTCGAGAGCGGGACAAGGACGCCGCTCCGCGCGCGCACGTACAGCAGGTCGAGCGCGCTGAGGTCCGTTTGGTACTCGGGGAGCAGCTCGAGGATGACCCAGTACTGGTTGTTGGGCGTGTAGATGGTCGAGACCTGGCGCGAGCCGTAGGCGTTGTACAGCGCCTGCTCGATCTGCTCGGCGGTCACGCCGAGGCGCGACGCGTGGTCGCGATCGATCGAGATGGTCGCCTGCGGGTTGCGGATCTGCAGGTCGGTGGAGATGTCGGTGAGCGCGGGAAGGGTGCGCATCTTCGCCTCCATTGCCTGCGCCGCCGGATAGAGCACGTCGAGGTCCGCCCCCTGCAGCGTGTACTGGTAGAGCGCCTTGGCCGTGCGCCCGCCGAGCTGGATGATGGGGGTGTTCTGCCAGTACACCGAGATCCCCGGGATGTCGGCGGTCTCCTTGGACAGGATGCGCACCATCTCGTCGGCACTCGGTCGTTGGTCACGCGGCTTGAGGCGCACGGTGAGGCGCCCCTGGTTCGGCAGCCCCGCCGAGTTCCCCGACCCGGTCCCGATGTTCGAGAGGACGGCGTCGACGTACGGGTTCTGCCGCACGCGCTCGCCGGCGCGCTTCTGGTGCTCCACCATGTCGGCGAACGAAGTTCCCTGTGCGGCCTCGGTCGATGCACGAATGCGCCCCGTGTCCTCGCTGGGAATGAACCCCTTGGGGACGAGTCGGAAGAGCGTGATGGTGGCAATGAGCGTGGCCAGCGAGAAGGCCATCACGGTGCGGCGATGCTGCATGGCCCAGCGCAGCGTGCGTTCGTAGAAGCCGAGCACCGCCTCGTAGCCGCGCTCGAAGGCGTCGAAGAGCGGGTTGTGGATCTCCTGCTCGCTGTGGTGCCCTCCCTTGAGGAAGCGCGCGCACAGCATGGGGGTGAGCGTGAGCGAGACGAAGCCCGACACGAGGATGGCGGCGGCGATCGTGACCGCGAACTCGTGGAAGAGGCGCCCCACGATCCCGCTCATGAAGAGGAGCGGGATGAAGACGGCGGTGAGCGAGATCGTCATCGACAGGATCGTGAAGCCGATTTCCCTGGCGCCGTCGAGCGCCGCCTGCATCGGCTTCTTTCCCATCTCCATGTGCCGGACGATGTTCTCCAGCATCACGATGGCATCGTCGACCACGAAGCCCACCGCCAGCGTGAGCGCCATCAACGACAGGTTGTCGAGACTGTAGTCCAGGCTCCACATCACCGCGAACGTCCCGACGAGCGACATCGGGAGCGCGAGCGAGGGGATGACGGTTGCCGGGAGGTTGCGCAGGAAGAGGAAGATCACCATCACGACGAGCGTGAGGGTGAGAACGAGCGTGAACTTGACGTCGGCCACGGACGAGCGAATCCCCTCCGAACGATCGAAGAAGGTCTCGATCTCGACGGAGGCCGGCATCTGCGCGCGCAGCGTGGGGAGGAGGTCGTTGACCTTCTCGGCCACCGCCACGGTGTTGGTCCCGGGCTGTTTCTGCACGGCGAGCGTCACCGAGCGCGTGTCGTTGAACCAGGCGGCGACGCGGTTGTTCTGCACGTCGTCCTTCACCCGTCCCACGTCGCGCAGGCGCACCGGGTTGCCGTTGCGATAGGCAACGACGAGGTCGCCGAACTGTGCCGCGTTCTCCAACTGGCCGTCGGCTTTCACCGTGTAGGCACGGTTGGGCCCCCACAGGACGCCGGTGGGGAGGTTGACGTTGCCCTGCGAGACGGCGCTTGCCACCTCGTCGATCCCGATCCCGCGCGAGGCCAGGGCGCGCGGATCCACCTGGATGCGGGCCGCGTACTTCTGCGTCCCGTAGATGATCACCTGCGCCACGCCGCTGATGGTCGAGATGCGCTGCCCCAGGACGGTCTGCCCGTACTCGTCGAGTGCCGACAGCGGCAACGACTTTGACCGCAGGTTGAGGTACAGGAACGGCTCGTCGGCCGGGTTGGTCTTTTGCAGCGACGGCGGGACGATGCCCGGCGGGAGTTCGCGCAGCGTCTTGGAGATGGCCGCCTGCACGTCCTGCGCGGCGGCGTCGATGCTGCGGTCCAGGGTGAACTGGATGGTGATGGTCGTCCCGCCTAACGACGACGAGCTCACCATGTTGTCGATGCCGGCAATCGTCGTGAACTGCTTCTCCAGCGGCGTGGCGACGGCCGAGGCCATCGTCTCCGGGCTGGCCCCGGGAAGCGACGCGCTGACCGTGAGCGTGGGATAGTCGACGTTAGGCAGGTCGCTCACCGCCAGTTGGCGGTACGACATGGTCCCGAACGCGAGGATCGCGACCATGACCAGCGTGGTCATGACCGGACGCCGGATGAACAGCGCCGTGAAGTTCATGGCGTGCCACCTCCCTTGGCGGGAGCGGCGCCCTTCACGCCAGCCTCGGCCTTGATATCCACCTTCGACCCGGGCGCCAACTTCCCCTGCCCGTCCGTCACGATGCGTTCACCGCCGTCGAGCCCGTGCTCGATGACGGTGAAATCGCCCACCTGTCGCCCCGGGGTGACGGGCTTCATCACCGCCTTCTTCTCGTCGTCGACGATGAAGACGAAGGCCCCGTCCTGTCCCGTCTGCACCGCCTGGCTCGGGACCAGCACCGCCCCCGGCTCGGTGAACAGCTCGAGCTCGACCCGCACGAACTCGCCCGGCCACAGGCGACGGTCCTCGTTGGCGAAGCGCCCCTTCAGCGTGACGGTTCCCGTCGTGGTGTCGACTTCGTTGTCGAGGAAGCTGAGCGTTCCCGCCACCGGCGCCTCCGGCTTCGCCTCGTTTGGGGCATAACGCACGCGCACGGGGAGCGCGCGCTTGCTGGCATAGCGCTGCACCAGCGGGAATTCCCGCTCGGGGACGGAGAAGCGCACGAGGATGGGGCGAATCTGGTTGATCACCACGAGCGGCGGCGCCGCCCCCGGGCGCACCAGGTTCCCCTCGCGCACCAGGAGCGCGCCGGTCTTCCCGGCAATTGGCGCACGGATGGTCGCGTTGTCGAGGTTGAACTTCGCGTTGGACACCCCTGCCCGATCGGCCTCGACCACGGCTGCGAGCGCCGTCGCATTGGCCGCCGCCTGGTCGGCCTGTGCCCGCGTCACGTAGTCCTTCTGCACCAGCGCCGCAAAGCGCGACGAGTCGCGGCGCGCGTTCTCCGCTTGCGCCTGGTCGCGTGCCAGCACCGCCTCGGCCTGCCGCAGCGCCGCCTCGTACGGGCGCGGATCGATCGTGAAGAGGAGTTGCCCCGACTGCACTTCGTCGCCCTCGCGGAAGTGCACGCGCAGCAGGACACCGCCTACCTGCGATTGCACCGACACCGACTGCATCGGCTCGACCAGGCCGTTGGCCGTCACCAGGTACGGCGCCTCGCCACGCGCCGAGGTGGCGACCGCAACGGCAACCGGCGGTTTGGTGGGGGGCGCTGGCTTGCTGCACGCTCCCGCCAGCACCACGACGCCCGCGATGGCAACTCGCAGGAGCAACGAATCGGGACGAACTCTATGCATCATCGCGGCAATCCACCGGTGGAGTCGGACGAGAGACGGAGCGCCGTGGCGCCAGTCGGGGAGAGGGCACCAGCGTCGCGGGCCAACTGGGCCAGTGACGAAAACCACGACCAGCGAGCGGTCACCGCCTGCGCGCGCGCATCGGCCAGCGCCTGCTGGGCCGCGAGGACGTCGAGCATGCTTCCGACGCCCTCGGCATAACGTCCGCGCGCCACTTGCTCGGACTGCGTTGCGCTGGCCAGGAGTCGCGACGACGTCGCCACGCGCTGGGTGGCGGTGCGCAGCGTGTGATACGACGTGTACACCTGCGCCGCCGCCTGCACTCGCGCCTGCGCGGCGCGGGCCGCCGTGGCCGCCGCGTTCTCGCGCGCCACCACGACATCGTACTGCCGCGCCAGCCCGCTGAAGATCGGGATGGAGAAGCCAAGGGTGAGCGCATACGTCTGCCCCTCGAGCGCGGGGGCATTCGAGAGGTTGCGCCCCGCGGTGCTTCCCATCGTCAGGCTCGGCAGCGTCGCCGAGCGCGCCACGCGCACCTGCGCCTCGCCCTGGCGCGCGAGGGCGCGCGCGGCGGCCAGGTCCGGTCGCTCGCGCTCGGCGCGCGCAATGAGCGAGTCGACCGACTCGGCCACCGTGCCTAACGGGACCGGCGTGGTGTCGCTGGCAATCTCGAACGGGCGATTGGCCTCCAGCCCCATCGATGCGGCCAGCGTGGCGCGCGCTCCCTGCAGCGTCCCGTCGGCCCCCTGCGCGGCGAGTTCGGCCTGGGCCAGCGCCGTGCGCGCCTGCAGCACGTCGGCTATGGTCGCCAGCCCCACCTCATGCCGGCGATCGGCGGCGGCGAGGTTCTCGCGCGCCGTCTCCACGTTTGCCTGGGCCGCTGCCAGCCCCCCGCGCGCCGACTGGAAGGCAAAGTACGCCTGCTGCGTCGACAGGATGACCGCTTGCACCTGCGCGTTGTGCGTAAAGTCGGCGGCGAAGAGTCCTTCCCGCGCCGCCGACGCCGCACCTCCTCTCGCCCCGAAGTCGAAGAGGAGGTATTGCAGCGACACGGAGGGAGTCCACGTCGTGCGATTGGCGGGGAGTCGCGCCGGGTTGGCGGAGATTGCGCGCGCCGGCCCGCCGTTCACGTCGCCAGTGATGGTCGGGAGCCAGCGCCCCCTGGCAGAACCGTACGCCGCCGCCGCCGCGCGCGCCTGGGCCCAGCTCGTCTGCGTGACGGGCGAATTGCCGAGCGCGAGATCGACGACGTCGGTGAGACTCAACTGCTGCATCCGCGACTGCACGTCGGCCGGAATGGCTGGCGTTCGCGAGGTGGCGGCGGCGCTGACTGTATGGGTGGGGGCGGTCGCGGCCGGCGGCGGTGCCCAGCTTCGCCCGGGAGCGGCGCTCGTGCTTGGGAGCCCTCCCACCGTGCGCGGCGGCGCCGACGCACACGCCGCGGTCAGGAGCGCGCCAGCGATGCGGGCAACGGTGCGGGCAACGGTGCGGGCAACGGTGCGCACCGGTGGGCGCCAATCAGTCGCCGGCGCAATCGCTGACGATGCGCGACCGGTCGAGCGCACGGCTCGTGGGAGGAGGTGCATGAAATGGGGAGGGATCGGGAGGCTGCTCCTCCACCTAGCGCGCACGTGTCCCGGCCTGGAGGGCTCAGAGCTGGTACGCGGGCGATGAAAATAGCGTTGTCCGGCAGACGTTGAATACCGGTAGGGCGGGTGACCACGGCCGACGTGCAAAGCCGGGCGAAAGATCACACCCACTCGCCGGTGCGCAGCGCCGGGAGGCGCGACAAACCCCCGTGAGATGGGCGTGCTCCAATGACAGCGCAGTGGAGTCGGCGCTGGACGGCGCCGACAATCCTCAGCATGGGGGGTGACGCCTCCTCCCCCGTTCGCCGCGCCTCGCCAGCCCCCCGTCCATGTCGTTTGGCCCCGCCTTGTCGAGATCCGGCATTCACACGGACTCCATCTCCGCGCACGACCTGATCGCGCGCGAGGAGACCATTTTTCAGCGGGAACTGCTGAACCGCGCCACCCAGGTGCGCTTCCGGCTCGTCGTCCTCGAACTCGCGGTGGGGATCGTGGACTTCGCGTTCAACGTCCTGCCGGGGCCGTGGCAGTTCCTCGTGGTGGACTCGGTGTTGCTGCTGCTGGTCAATGAGCTGGTGCGGAGCTGGAACCGGCGCGGCGCGACGAACGAGCGGCACCTGTTGGGAATGCAGGTGCTCGACGCAATCATGTTCGGCCTCATCATCGCGTCGTTCGGTCACGAGGGACATCTGGTGATCCCCTTCCTCGTGTTGACGGTCGCCGGCTACGCGATGGGGCATCCGCGTGCGGCGCGGCGACAGCTGGTGCTGAGCTGTCTGCTGTATCCGATCGCGCACCTCATGGGCGAGCGGATGTTCTCGCCGTCGTTCTCGGTCGTCCACATCCTGCTCGAGACGTTCCTGATGGGAGCGATTTCGTGGCTCGCGATGCAGACGCCGATTCGCTACGTGTTCCGAGTACGTCGGGCGCGGCGGGCGCTGGCGGCGCTGGCAGAGGGGGATTGGTCCGTGCGTCTTCCCACGCGCGCCCTGGACGACGTCGGCTTTCTGGGTGTGAGCTTCAATGTGACGGCGGAGCAGCTCGGGGCGGCGGTCCGCGCGCTCGAGGACGAGGTCGAGGAGCGCGCCCGCGCCGAGGAGTCGATGCGCGTGGCGCGCCACGAGGCGACGCAGATGGCCGAGCGCATGTCGGCCGTGGCGCAGGCGGCGGCCGGCGTCCTGGCGACCGACTCGGCGCGTGCGCTGCGCGACGTGTTGCGACGGGCGTGTGCCGACGTGCTCCACCTTCAGCGATTCGCGATCATCCTCGTGGACAGGCGCGCGGGCACCATTCGTGTGTTAGGGGATTCGAACGGGGACGACGTGTCGCGCCCCCTTCCCACGCGTGGCGCGCTTCGCCGCGTGATCGACGAGCGGCAGTCGTGCATCTCCGACGAGCCGTTCGACGGGGCCGATGGCGGCGCCCCCACAGCGCCGGGGACGATGATGCGCACCCCCATCATTGTGGGAAACGATGTGGTGGGGGTCCTCGCCGTGAGCGGCGCCGACGCCTACGGCACGGCCGATGTGGCCGTGTTCGAGGCGCTGGCCGCACTCGCCGCCACCGCGTTGCGCAACATTCTTTTAGTCGAGGAGTTGCGATCGTCGCGGGAGGCGCTGTCGCACCAGGCGCACCACGACGGGCTCACCGGGCTGGCCAACCGCCGGCGCTTTCGCGCGCGCGTGTCGCAGTCGCTGGAGCGCGAGGGGACGCAGCGCGTCGCCCTGCTCGCGCTGGACCTCGACGGCTTCAAGGAGGTCAACGACACGCTGGGCCACGCCGCCGGCGACCGCGTGTTGCAGACCGTGTCCGATCGCCTGCTGAATGCCACGCGCGGCAGCGACCTGGTGGCGCGCCTGGGGGGCGACGAGTTCGCGGTGCTGCTCGAGCATGTCCCCGACGACGCGCAAGCCGTGGTGGTGGCCGACCGCATCCTGCGCTCGGTGTCGCAGCCCATCACGATCGGCGACCGCCTGGTGGGGATCGGGACGAGTATCGGGATCGCCTTCGGGCATACGGAAGCGCGGACGGACGAGGCGGGCGCGCTCGCCAATCCGCAGGAACGTCATCGTGACCTGGTGGACGTGCTGCTGCACGAGGCAGACGTAGCGCTCTATCGAGCGAAGACGGCGGGAAAGTCGTGCTGGGTGATCTTCGAGTCGTCGATGCACGAGGAGGAGCGGTCGCGCCGGCAGCTGGAGGGCGAGCTGCGCGAGGCGGTGGCGAGTGGCGAGTTGCAGCTCCTGTTCCAGCCCATCTGCGACATCGAGCGCGGGGCGTTGCGCGGCGTGGAGGCCACGGCACGCTGGGACCATCCTCGTCGCGGCACGGTGGCTCCCGCGGTGTGGCAACCGCTGGCCGAGGAGAGCGGGCTGGTGGTCGACATCGGCGAGTGGCTGCTGGAGCGCGCCTGCACGGCTGTGGCGCAGTGGCCCAACGTGGCGGGCGACCGGGTTGGCGAGGAGCGTCCCATTTCGCTGACGCTCAAGGTATCGATCCGACAGTTGCAATCGGCCGTCTTCGCGACGACGGTCCAGCGCATCCTGGCCACGTCGGGGCTGCCCGCGTCGTCGCTCCTTCTCGAGGTCACGGAAGAGGCACTCACCCGCGCATCGGCGGCCGCCCGCGACCAGATGCAACGGCTGCACAACATGGGGATCCGGTTCATCGTCGACGACTTCGGGATGGGGGCCTCGTCGCTGGGCTACCTGCAGGGGCTTGCGGTGGACATGCTGAAGATCGACCGCAGCTTCGTGCAGGGAGTGGCGCGCGGCGGATCGCAGACCGCACTGGCCCGCACCATTCTGGCGTTAGGCCGGGCCCTCAACCTCGCGACGATTGCCGAGGGGGTAGACACCGAGGCTCAACGAGTGGCGCTCCAGTCACTGGGCTGCGAGTTGGGGCAGGGGACGTTCTACTCGCGCCCGGTATCGGAGGAGGCGATCGTGCGGATGCTGGAGGGAGAGCGGGTGGGAACCGCGTGAAGGGAGAAGACGAGAAGACGAGAGGACGAGAAGACGAGATGAACACCCTGAACGCCAGACACTCGCGCGCCCGCGTCCCAGTCCCCCCTCGTCTTCTCGTCTTCTCGTCCTCTCGTCCTCTCCTATGAGACTGGCTTCTGCCCCTTCACCGGCTTCTTCTCCCCCTGCTTCACGTACACGTCGAGCCACGCCGTCCACCGGGCCCACTGGTCGAGCAGCGTTTCGCGCGTGGCGGGGCCGTGATCCTCATACGGGTACATGTACAGCGACGCCGTCTTCCCCAACCCCTCGAGGGCGTGCATCAGGCGTTCCGACGAGATGGGCGCCGTGCCCACGTTCTGGTCCTCGATCGAGTGGTACATCAGCAGGGCGCCGGTGAGCTGATCGGCCTTGAAGAAGGGCGACATCTCGAGGTAGGTCTGCTGCCCTTCCCAGAAGTCGCGACGCTCGCTCTGGAAGCCACTGGGAGTGAGCGTGCGGTTGTACATCCCGTCGCCGGCAATCCCCGCCTTGAAGTAGGGCGTGTGCACCAGGGCGTTGACCGTGGTGAAGGCACCGTAGCTGTGGCCGCCGATCGCGAGCTTGGTGCGGTCGATCAACTGCTGGCGATCCAGCTCGTCGATGATCGCCGAGAGGTTCTTCTGCAGGTCGGTGACGTAATTGTCGTTCATGCGGCCGGCGGCGCCGATCACCGGCGGCGAGAAGTTCGCCACCGCATAGCCCTGCGTCACCATGTACTCGATGGTGCGCGGCCCGGCCTGCGGGAAGCGGTTGATGTTCTCGGTGCGTAGGGTGCGGTCGTAGCCGGCTTGGTCGGTATACTCGTACGGGTAGATCCAGAGCAGCCCCGGCAGCCGCGTCCCGGCCACGTAGCCGGCGGGGAGCGTGACGTTCACCATGAAGGTGATCCCGTCGGCGCGCGTCACCTGCACGCGCTTGCGAACCGCGTTCGTGAATTCCGGCGTGAGGTCGGTGTTGTTCGTGATGGGTGTGTACTGCCCGCTCGCCATGTCGCGCACGAACGAGTTGGGGACCATCGACGGCGATTCGCGCGTGATCACCGCCTGCTTGAAGTCGTCATCGAGCGCGGTGACCACGTTGTCGAACGTGTCGCCCGCCCCCTCGAAGAGGCGCGTCTTCTTCGCCGTCTTGACCTCGATCCGGTCGACGAAGCCGCGCGGCGCCTGCGACTGCCAGTCCTTGAAGTAGCGCGTTCCCTCGAGGTACGCGCTCGAGCCATCGCTGGAGAGCAGCGCCACGTCGACGCCAAGCTTCCCGCGCTTGACCATCAGGTCGCCCGGATTCTGATAGAAGGTGAGCGAGTCGTCGCCCGCCCCGCCACGCCCGCCGCCGCCAAAGAAGCCGCCGCGCCGTCCCACGCTCGCCGTGATCCCGCGCAGGCGCCACAGCGTGTACTTCTTTCCCGGATCGTCGAGGCTCACCGCGTACACGGTCCCGGTGTTCTGCGCATTCTCCGCCACGAAGACGGTCCGCGCATCCTCGGAGAAGAGGACGCCGCTCATCCGGTTGTCGCTCTCGAGGACGCTCTTTTCCGTCCCCGCGGCATACGGCGGCGCCCAGGTGAAGAGCTTGTCCTTGCGGCGGGCCCCGTTGGCGAGCGGCCCGCGCGGCGATTCACCGGCGGCCGTGTCGCTCCCCGCCCCGCGCGCCGGCGCCGGGTCCTGCTTGAGGAAGTACAACCCCGCCCCGTTGGGGAGCCACCCCACGTTGCGCCTGGCGGTGTCACTCGCCTGCGAAGCCACCGGGCCGTCGGCCACCGGCGTATCCCCCTCGCGCAGCGGGCGCACCACGAGCGTCGTCACCACCTTCCCCGCCGCGTCCCACAGCTCTTCCCGCTGCGCAAAGTTGGTGTACTGCACGATGTAGGAAAACGGCTCGTCCATCCGCGTCACGCGCACGTACTTCCCGTCGGGCGACGGGTCGATCGCGGCAATCAGCGACGGCGTCCCGATCTTCGTCGCCGCACCGCTCTTCACATCCACCGCCGCCAGCTGCCCCATCACGTAGTACTTCATCAAATCCCGCTCGAACGGATCGCGCAGCAGCGAGGCGTAGGTGCGCGTCTTGTTCTTGTCGGCGTCGGTGATGCGCACCAGCGGCCCCGTCTCGATCGCCGGCCGCTTGGGCTCCGCCCCGCGCGCGTCGGGAACATAGACCGCATAGACCTTCGACCCGTCGCCCGACCACTCGGGCGCCGTCACCAGCGTCGCCAGCAGGTTCCCCGCGCCAAGCGGACGCGACTTCCCGGTGGCAACGTCGGCAACGTACAGTTTGGTCGCGTTGTCGAAGTCGGCCAGGTAGGCGATGCGCGAGCCGTCGGGCGACCACGCCGGCGAGGCGATCGTCGCCCCCTTGGGCGCCTCGATGGTCCGCACCTTCCCGCTCGTCGCCTCCACCAGCGCCAGCGACGTCGCCCCGCGGTTGGTCAGAGAGCGCGCGCGGTTCCCCTGCCAATCGACCTGCAACCCCGCGAAGTAGTAGTGCGGCTTTCCGAACACCTGCACCGTCGGCAACCCGTCGGTGAGCGTGCGCAGGAAGAACTTCCGGTCGGGCGAGACATCGCTCAACGGCCCCTGATTCTGGCGCGGTGCCGTGACGAGACGCGCGATCGCCGAGGGGGGCGCGACATACGTCTCCTTCGTCAGGACCTCGCGCGGCTGCCACCCGGGATCGCCTTGCTGCGCAAGGACGAGACTCGGCACACCCGCGATCGCGACGATCGCCATGCGCCAGGATTGAGAACGGACCACCGTGTGTTCCATGGGTACTCCAGCGTTGCTGTGGCAGGCCCCAAACCGGACCTCGGCAGAGTATACGCGCGAGTTGAGGAAAGCGCGGGAGGGAGAGGAACCGCTGAAGTCTCCCACGCGCCGCCCTCCCCAACCTCCCCACCCCCCTCCACCCCGCCACCTCTCGGCCCCAGCCTTCGCTGGGGCATGCCTCTCGTCTTCTCTTCCTCTCGTCTTCTGTTCGTATGTATTCTTCGTGATGCCCACCGCCGCCCCCTCCGAACTCGAGCGAGCCGTCGCCAGCCGGCGCACCTTCGCCATCATTTCCCACCCCGACGCCGGGAAGACGACGCTCACGGAGAAGCTCCTCCTCTACGGCGGCGCCATCCACCTGGCCGGCGCCGTCAAGTCGCGCCGCGCCGAACGACATGCCACCTCGGACTGGATGAAGCTGGAGCAGGAGCGCGGAATCTCGGTCACGTCGAGCGTGATGCAGTTCGAGTACGACGGCTTCGCGGTCAACCTGCTCGACACCCCGGGGCACGAGGACTTCTCCGAGGACACCTATCGCACGCTGGTCGCCGCCGACAGCGCCGTCATGCTGCTCGACAACCGCAAGGGAGTCGAGGAACGCACGCGCCAGCTCTTCGAAGTCTGCAAGAAGCGCCGGACGCCGATCTTCACCTTCGTCAACAAGTGCGATCGCGTGGGCGAGGACTCGCTCAAGCTGGTGAGTGACGTCGAAGCCGACCTCGGAATCGCCTGCCACCCGATCACCTGGCCCATCTTCAACGGCAACGCCTTCGTCGGCGTGTACGACCGCCGCCTGGATCAGGTGCACCTCTTCGGCAAGGACGAGCACCACGGCTCGCACAAGGCACTGTCCGAGCGGCTGGCGCTGCACGCCCCGGGGACGCGCGAGCGTGTGGGCGACGGACCGTACGCGCAACTCCTCCACGACATCGAACTCCTGGACGCGGCGGGGCATCCGTTCGATCGCGACGCGGTGATGCGCGGCGAACTCTCCCCCGTCTTCTTCGGGAGCGCGCTTACCAACTTCGGCGTCGAACCGTTCCTGCGCGAATTCCTCGAGCTGGCGCCGCCGCCGCTCCCGCGCGAGAGCACCCTGGGCCCCATCGAACCGGCGTCGAGCAACTTCACCGGCTTCGTCTTCAAGATCCAGGCGAACATGGACCCGCGGCATCGCGATCGCGTGGCCTTCGTGCGCATCTGCTCCGGGCGCTTCACCGCCGGCCTTGAAGTGACGCAGGTACGGACGGGGAAGAAGGTGCGGCTGTCGGCGCCGCAGCAGTTCATGGCGCGCGAACGCACCGCCGTGGAGGAAGCGTGGCCCGGCGACGTGATCGGCGTGATTGACCGCGGCAGCCTGCGCATCGGCGACACGCTGGCCGAGGAAGGGAACCCCGAGTTCACCGGTATCCCGCGCTTTCCGCCCGAGCACTTCGCGCGCGTCGTCCTCATCGACCCGATGAAGCGCAAGCAGCTCGACGCCGGGCTTCGGCAACTGACGGAAGAAGGGGCGGCGCAGGTCTTCTTCACCTCACCCACGGAAGTCTCCGGCCCCACGCCGCTCATTGGCGCGGTGGGGATGCTGCAGTTCGACGTGATGCTGCACCGCCTGGAACACGAGTACGGTGTGCGCTGCCGCCTGGAGAAGATCGCCGGGCGCTATCCGCGATGGGTCACGGGGCCGGCGGAGGCGATCGAACGCGTGGGGCGCGAGCGCGGCCGCTCGATCCTGTACGACGCCAACGGGGCGCCGCTCATCCTCTTCGAGGACTCGTGGGGGTTGCGCTGGGCGCTGGAACGCGAGACGAGCGTGACCTTCCACGAATCGGCACCGTGATGCATCACCGTGCCATGACCCGTCACGCCACGGCCGCATGCGCATGATCGCCTCCATCGCCCTTGGCGGGGCGATCGGGAGCGTGGCACGCTTCGCACTCGGCGCGCTGCTGCAGTCGCGCGAGCCGGGCGCCTACCCCTGGGGGACGTTCGTCATCAACATCTCCGGCGCGCTCCTGCTCGGCTTCCTGATGCGCGTGGCGATGGCGTCGGCCGACTTTTCCCCCGCCATGCGCGCCTTTCTCACCGTGGGCTTATGCGGTGGCTTCACGACGTTCTCCACCTACAGCTACGAAACCGCCGTCCTGCTCGAGACCGGACACGTGGCGAAGGCGGCGACCTATGCCATTGCCAGCGCGCTCCTCGCCCTCACGGGGACCTTTGCCGGCTTCTGGCTCGCGCGCGAGTACCTCGACCGCGCCTGACGCGGACCGCGCCTGACGCGACGCCCCCGGGCGCGGATGTCGGGGGATTTCCCCGCGAAGCGCGACGACCGGCGGTTGTCTTCCCGCGTCCCGCTCTCCATTTGTAGATCGGTGCCGCGCGCGTAGGGGCGGCACGAAGCCATCCGCCATACGGCAGCGCTCCGTTACCGGAGAAGACGTCATGCGTGCCTTCCTGGTCCCACTCGACGGCTCGGCGCTGGCCGAGTCGGCCCTGCACACCGCCATCGCCCTCGCCCGCCGGTCGCCGGGAGCGCGACTCGAGGCGCTCGTCGTCCTCGCCCCTCCTCCCGCCGTGGTCCAGGTGAGCGGCGCCCCGGTCACCGACCGCCGCTTCGACCATGACCTCTATGCGGAGATGGAGCGCTACGCGGCCGCGATGCGCCAGCAGCTCCTCACGCTCGCCCCCGAGCTCGCGCCGTCGCTCACGCTGCTCTACGGCGACGCCGCCGAGCGCATCGCGCACTTCGCGCGTGAAGGCGAGTTCGACCTCATCGTCATGACGACGCACGGGCGCACCGGGGTAAGCCGCGCCTGGCTGGGGAGCGTCGCCGATGGCGTGCTCCGCCTTTCCAGCGTTCCGGTCCTCCTGCTGCGAGAGGAGACGGCGGGTGCCACGCGCCCGGCGCTGTCGCCAGGCGCCACGGTGGTCGTCCCCCTCGACGAGGGGAACGTGAGCGAGGAGATACTCTCCGACGTGCTGGGACTCGCGGGAACCGATGCGCTCATTCACCTCGTCCACGTGGTGGTCCCCGCGCGGTGGCTCCCCCCGCCTTCGGCGCTCGAGGTCGTCGCGGCGGGCGAGACCGCCGCCGTCGTCGATCAAGGCGAGCTGACCCAGGAGCAGCGCCACGCAGCGATGCAGCGGCTCGACCGCGTGGCGGGGCAACTGCGCGCGCGCGGAGTCGAGGCGACGGTGGAGGTCGTGGTGCACGCGAGGGCAGCGGAGGCGATACTCGCCTGCGCGGAGCGGGCCCGTGCATCATTGATTGCCATGACGACGCACGCGCGAAAAGGAGCCGGGCGCCTCTTGTTAGGCAGCGTGGCCGACAAGGTCGTGCGCGCGGCCCCGGTCCCGGTCCTCGTTCGCATGCCCACGCACCGCTGACGCGAGAGCTGCCATGCCGATCCTGTGTGGAACCGACTTCTCCCCAGCCGCCACGGGGGCGGTGGACGCGGCGGTGGCCATCGCGCGCCGCGCCAGGCTTCCGCTCTCGCTCGTGCACGCCGAGGGGCACCCATTGCACCTGTCGGCACTGCCCGACACGTCGCACGGGATGCGCGACGCCGCGGCGCGCCACGCGCAGGTGCTCGAGCGGCTCGAGCGCGCCGTGGCGGCGGCGCGCACGCACGACGTTGTGGCTGACGGAACGCTCGACGCGCGCAGCGCCGACGTCGCCCTGCTCGACCGGGCCCGGCACCCTGGCGTCGAGCTCCTCGTCCTCGGCGCGCTGGGTCACACCGCGCTGGAGCGCCTCCTCCTGGGGAGCGTTGCCGAGCGCGTCACCATGTCGTCGCCGCGCCCCGTGATCGTCGTGCGCGACGGCGCACCGTGGCGCCAGTGGGACGCGCATCGCGCCCCGCTGCGCGTGGCCGTCGCCTTCGACTCCGGCGCCTCGGCGCGCGACGCGCTGGCCTGGGCCGGGTGGCTCGCGTCGCTGGGTGAGGTTCGCCTCTCGGCGTGCTGGGTCGTCCACCCCGCCTTCGAGAACGAGCGGCACGGCGCCTCGGGCGAAGGGGCCGGCATCGAACTCCTCCCCGCCACGCTCGACGCCCTCACCAGCGAACTGGCGCGCCGTACTCGCGAGGTCCTCCCCGACCGCCCCGTCTCGTTGCAGCTGGAGGCCAACATGGGGCGCGTCGATGGCGCACTGGTCGACTGGTCGCGGCGCGAACATGCCGACCTGCTCGTGGTTGGCTCGCACCAGCGACACGGCTTCGAACGCCTGTGGAACGCCTCGATCTCTCGCGGCTTGCTCCACCACGCCCCCATGAGCGTAGCGGTCGTCCCGCACGCCATGTCCGGCGCTGGCGCGGCCGCCGATTCCGGCGCGGGTGACGGCTTGGCGTGACGAGGGGGCGAGGCGGCGAGGCGCCTTCCCAACACACGCGTTCAGCTCCCTTGTCGCCGGTGCGCAACGAATGTCGCAGGCTGGAATTGGCGTCATGCCGCGCGGCTTTCGCGCGTTACGCATCTCGCGTCCGGATTCCGGACAGACATGCACGGCTTTCCCCGACTGACGAGTGATGCACTCGCGCGGTCTGCGCTGCGATTCCGCCGGTTTCAGGCGCGTAGCAACCCAAAAACCGGAGTC
This sequence comes from Gemmatimonadaceae bacterium, assembly GCA_020852815.1. Classification (NCBI taxonomy): domain Bacteria; kingdom Pseudomonadati; phylum Gemmatimonadota; class Gemmatimonadia; order Gemmatimonadales; family Gemmatimonadaceae; species Gemmatimonadaceae bacterium. Next base: position 20,809 of record JADZAN010000005.1, read on the forward strand.
GGAGCCCGGGCTATCTGCGAGGTTTTTGTGATCTAGATCACGGCACAGGACCTGCGATGAAACGGGCTCATGCGCATCCTGTCGCTCGCCAACATCACGCCGTATCCGGCGCGAGGTGGCATTCACCTGCGGATCCTGAACCTCCTGTCGCGCGTTGCCCAGCGCCACGAGGTGACGCTGGGTTGCCACTTCTGGGACGAGCGGGATCGGGAGAGCGGCGAGGTCCTGTCGCGCATGGGGATCCGGACCGTTGGCGGGATGGTCCGTTCGGGGTCGCTGCGTCAGCACGCGCTTCCGGGGATCCGGCGGGCGTTGCGCGGGATCCCGCCGGAGACCGCGCAGTACGAGTCGCCGGCGTTGCACCAGCTGGTCCAGCGTGGCGGCTATGACCTCCTCCACGTGGAGGAGACGATCCTCACGCCGTACGCGCGGTCAGTCGCGCCCGGCGAGCGCCCGCTCAAGGTCCTGACGCTGCACAACGTGCACTTCGCGCAGGACCGTCGCATTGCCGCCATCGAGCCATCGGCCGGGCGACGCGCCATGAAGCGGTGGAACGCGCAGTGGATGTGGCACTACGAGCCGCGCGTCGCGCGAGAGTTCGATCGCATCATTGCGGTGTCGGAGGACGATCGGCGCACGCTGCTGGCGCGCGACGCCGCGCTCCCCATCGCCGTGGTCCCCAATGGCGTGGACACGCGCGCGCTGCAGCCGCTCCCCGAGCACGGCGGCCGGCCGTCGATCCTCTTCGTGGGCTCGATGGCCTACCGACCGTGTGCAGACGCCGCCATCTGGCTCGTGCGCGAGATCCTGCCGCGTCTTCGCGCCACCATTCCCGACGCCGAGGTCTGGATCGTGGGGAAGTTCCCGCCTGCCGACGTGCTGGCGCTGGCCGGCGCCGGCGTCTTCGTCATGGGTGAGGTCCCCGACGTCGTCCCGTATTACGCGCGCGCGAGTCTCTCCGTCGTGCCGCTGCGTGCCGGAGGCGGGACGCGCCTCAAGATCCTGGAGTCGATGGCGCTGGGGCGCGTGGTGGTGTCCACCGCGCTGGGTGCCGAGGGACTCGATGTGTCAGACGGTCGCGATATCGTGCTCGCCGAGTCGGCCGACGCGATGGCAGACGCCATTGCCGGTTTGTTGCGGGACACCGCGCGTCGCCAGGCGATTGCGCGCACGGCGCGCGCGCTGGTGGAGCGGTCGTACGACTGGGACGACATCGCCGAGCAGCAGCTCGGGGTCTTCGAGGAGCTCGAGGCGTCCTCACGCGAGCGCCGGGCGATGGCATCACTTCCCCAATGACGGATGTTTGACGCGACCTACGTAATCAATCTGGACCGGTCGGTGGATCGTTGGGCGCATGCCCAGCGCATCACGGCGTTGGCGGGGCTCCCGAACGTCATCCGCTTCTCGGCGGTGGATGGGCGGGCGCTCGGTGCGCAGGGGATGGAATCGCTGCAGCGGCGCGGGGTGCTGTCGACCGACCTCTCGCGCTTCTCCGCGGGGTGTTACGAGGGGGAGATTGGATGCGCGGTGAGCCATGCGTTGGTCCTGCAGGACATCCTGGAGCGCGGGTGGCGCACGGCGCTGGTCCTCGAGGACGACGTCGAACTGGCGGGCGATCCGGCCACATGGCGCGCACGCAGTGAGGCGGCGTTTCGTGACCTTCCGCGCGACTGGGAGGCCTGGTACCTCTACCGCTGCTTCGACATCGAGCATCGTGTGCGGCGCCTGTCGCCGCGCACGGTGGTTCCGTGGGTGCCGCAGGGTGGGGCGGCGTACGCATTGAGCGCCACGGGGGCGGCCATCTTCCACAAGGCGCTCACGCCGGTGGGCGACGCCGTCGATCGCGTCTATATGGACGTGGTGAAGGCGCGCGCCATCAAGGCGTTTGCCGCCTCGCCGCTCCTGATCGACCCCGGCGTGCAGCCGTCGGTGATCAACCTGGACAACCCGTCCAAGGAATGGGTGGAGGACGGGGTCAATCGCCCGCCCGAGTACTGGCCGGTGACGCACCTGGCCCACCTGGGCGAGTCGGTCCCGGAAGCGCCGCCACCGTTACACACGCGGGCATGGCAGGCGGGGCTGCGCACCTTTGGTCGTCTCCTGGGACGACAGGACCGTACCGCCTGATGACACGCGTCCCGTCCCGGATTTTCCAGGTGGTGTGGGGCTTCGACCAGTTTGGGGGGTTGGAGCACCACCTGACGGAGCTGTCGCTCGCGCTGGCGCGCCGCGGCGCCGAGGTGCTGGTGTTCTCCGAGGTTCCGGTATCGGGGACAAACGCCTACGTGCGCCGACTGCGCGATGCGGGGATCGCGGTGAGCGGGGCGGGGCTCGCCGCCGGTGCGGCGAACGCGGTGGGGCAGCTCCCGCTGGCCCCGGTCTGGTCGGGGGCTGCGCGGGTCATGGCGGGGCTTCGCTCGTTAGGCGAGCGCCTCCCCACCAACGCGCGCGTCACGGAACCGGACGTCGAGGCGGTGTTGGCGCAGCGCCTGTACCATCCGGTCACGCAGGACCTCTTTGCCCGGCTCGACGCGGCCGCCGACGCCGCCCCCCCCGACGTGGTGCACGTGCACGGCTCGCGGCTGGGGCAGTGGTGGGTGCTGCAATGGGCCACCGCGCGCGGCATCCCGACCGTTTACACGGAGCACGTCACGCTCGACGAGTGGGGCGGCCCCCGCGACGCCGGCTCGGTGGACGTGATGCGCGAGCACGCCGGCGTTATCGCCTGTGTCTCGGAGCGATCGCGTGTGAGCCTTCACGCCACGCTGGGTGACGAGGTCCCCGTGGCGGTGGTGCGGCATGTGGTCGAGGACGCGGGGCCGGTGCGTTCGCCGTCGTCCGACGGCCCGCTCCGTCTCCTGTGCGCGGCCCGGCTCAATCCGTACAAGGGGATCGACGTCCTTCTGCACGCGGTGGCGCGCGCCCGCGGCGCCGGCGCCGACCTCAAACTGACGATTGCAGGCGACGGCCCCGAGCGGCAGCGGCTGGGCGAGCTCGCGTTCGCCCTGGGGCTCAAGGACATCCACTTCCTGGGGGCGGTGGCCCCGGCGTGGGTGAGCACGCTGATGCGCGACGACGACGTCGTGGTCCTCCCGTCGCGCGGCGAGGGGCTCCCCGTGGCGCTGGTGGAGGCAATGGCCTGCGGGCGCGCCGTCGTGGCCACGCGCAGCGGCGGCAACGCCGAGGTGGTGCGCCACGGCGAGACGGGACTCCTCGTCGATTCCGAGCGCCCCGACCAGCTGGCGGACGCGCTGTTGCAGCTGTCGAACGACCGCCCGCTGGTCGAGCGCCTGGGCAACACGGCGCGCCAGGCCTGGCAGGACGGCGGCTGGAGCGCCGACGACGTCGTCGCCGAGACGGTGGAGCTGTATCGCGCCGCCGCCCGCCGCCGCCGTCGCGACCCGATGGCCGAGCGCGCCGAGGACACGGCGTCGGAGCGCGTGCGCTCGATCTGCCTCGTGACGTGGAGCCTGCACGGCGAGGGGGCGATGATCGATCACATCCGGTCGCTGGCGCTGCAGCTCGCCAGCCGCAACGTGTCGGTGACGATCCTCGCGTCGTCGGTGCGCGCCCCGTCGCGTCGCCTCGTGGCGGAACTGGAGCGCGCAGGCGTCGAGGTGCGCGTGGGAACGCCACTGGCGCGCGGGCGCGCGGTGGCGCGCGCGGCGATGGATCGCGTGCGCTGGTCGCTGCGCCACGGCCGCCGCGGCGGGATTCGCAAGGCCGCGGTCAACGCAGGGCTCAACCTCCTGGCGATGCTCGCCGAACGCGTGCGCGAAGGGCGCCCGAGCGTGGTGCACGTGCACGGATGGCGCCTCGGCCTTGCCGCCGTGGGAACCTGGGGGCGCACGGTCGGCATTCCCGTGGTCTACACCGAGCATGCAGGGCCCGAGGCGTGGCTCGGCGCGCCGCCACCTAACGAGGCCGACCTCGAGGGGGCGCGGGCCGCGGTCGTCCTCACCTCGGCACACGCCGAGACGGCGCACCTCCTGGGTGGCGTGGTCCAGGCGCCGGTGCACGCGCTTTCGCACGGAAACGACGCCGTCCTCGCGCTCGGCGCCGCCCCCGCGCACGCGCTGCAGGCCCCGCGCGAACAGGATGAGGCCGTGCGCCTGGTGGCGGTCGTGGCCGACGCCGAGGAACGCACGCGCGTCGAGGACGCGCTGGAACGCATCAGCGCGCGCACGCCGGCGCTCGAAGCACTGGTGATCGCGTCGCCGGCGGCTGCAAGCCGTGGGACCACCGAGACGCACCTGGCCGGGATCTCGCGCGACGCGCTGGCGAGCGCCGACATCGTGTACCTGTCCCCGCACGCCGCATGCGCCGCCCGCATTGGCGGCTTCGTGGTCGCCTGCGGCGTTCCCCTCATCCTGGGGGGAGCCGTGGCGCAGTTGCCGCTGGTGCACCGCGCGAGCGCGCTCGTGGTGAAGGAAGACGCGGCGACCATCGCCGACGCGATCGACGAGCTGGCGCGCGACTCGATGCTGTCGTTCGCGCTCGCCGTCGCCGCGCGCCGGCGGGTGCCGGCGGTCGACGGACGCACGGGGATCGAGCAGCTCCTCGCCGACGAAGCGTTGGCGACTTACGCGGATGCCCTCGAGGCGTGAGTCGGAGTGCCGGGATGACGCTGGTGAGCGTGGTGATTCCGTTGTACAACCGACGCCGCTACATCGTCGGTACGGTCGAGAGCGTGCTCGCGCAGCGTCATCCCGGCGTCGAGGTGCTCGTGATCGACGACGGCTCGAGCGATGGCTCGCCCGAACTCGTCGAGGCAACGTTTGGCGATCGCGTGCGCCTGGTGCGCCTGCCGCACAACGTGGGGCGATCGACGGCGCGCAACCTGGGGTGGGAGATGGCGCGCGGTGAGCTGGTCGCCTTCCTCGACTCCGACGACCTCTGGCTCCCCGACAAGCTGTCGCGCCAGGTGGAGCACTTCCGCGATCCTTCCGTCGTGCTCGTGCACTGCTGGGTGGGGAAGATCGACGCCGAGGGGGAGCCGCTCGTGCGTGACGGCGAGGCGCTGGCGCGCGAGTTCGCGCGCGCGCTGGAGCGCGGCTACGGCTACGGGGGCATCACCGAGACGTGGAGCCGCCTCTACACATCGGCAGCGGTGGTGCGGCGCGAGGCGCTGCAGGCCAGTGGGGGCTTCGACCCGCGGCTGTCGAACTTCGAGGACTGGGATGTCCTCTGGCGCATTGCCAAGGGGGGGCGCGTGGTGACGGTCCCCGAGCCGCTCGTGCTGCATCGCACCCACGACGACAACACGACGTCGAGCTGGGCCGACGCGGCCAAGCCGTGGCTCGAGGTGATGCGCAAGCACCTGCGCGAGTTGCAGCCGACGGATAGCGGGCCGGAGGCGCGGCGAGCGCGGCACAATCTCTACCTCAACATGTCGCTGGGCGAGTACTGGCGCCGGCGCCACTGGGCGTCGCGGTGGTGGATGTGGCGCGCCCTCCTCGTCGATCCCCGCCCGCTGCGCAATCCGGGGTACTACATGTGGGGAGCGCCCCTCCTCAACGCCTTCCTTCCCGGCGCCCTCGCCGATCGCGTGGCCCGGCGGTGGAACGTGGACCGCTACCTCGGGACCCCGAGGCCCGCATGAGCGACGTGGCGCAGGCCATGGGGGGCGAGGTGACGCTGGTCATCGACGACGGGCCGTCGCCGGCGACGACGCGCATGCTCGACATGCTCGAGGCCGGGGGGCACCGGGCCGTTCTGTTCCTCCTCGGGTGCGAGGTGGCGGGGCGGGAGGCGTCGCTCATCGATGCCATCCGGCGCGGCTTCGCGTTAGGCAACCACTCGTTCTCGCACCCCAACTTCTCGGAGATCACCGTCGAGGTGGCGCGCCGCGAGATCCTCGACACCGAGGCGCGCATCGACGCCCTGTACGCGCGCGCTGGCGTGGCGCGCCCCGGGAAGTGGTTCCGCTTTCCGTACCTCGACTCGGGGGGCGAGCGGCACGACGACTTCCAGCGCCTCCTCGACGACCTCGGCTTCTCCATCCCCGAGGCGGTGCGGATGCAGCTCGACCCCGCCGACCGGCAGCGCCGCGACTGGCCCAGCACCGTCGTCACGCGGGACTGGGCGCTCCCCCCGCTGGACGAGTTCAACGCCATCATGCAGGAGGCGCAGGCTGGCTCCGTGGTGGAATACCACGACAAGGTGGAAACCGTCGAGCGGCTATGTGCGCCGCTGGTGGAGGCGCTGGAGGAGCATGCGCTGCGCGCCGTCGTCCCCGCGCCGGGGATCCAGCGCGTCTTCCTGGTGAGCTGGTGGATGGACACGCTGGGCGGGATGGAGCGGCACATCTGCGAACTGGCCTGCGCGCTGGTGCGATCGGGAGTGCGCGTGGACTACTTCAGCGAGATGCCGCTCCCGCCGGGCAACGCGTACCGCTCGCAGATGGAGCGCCTGGGCGTGCGGGTGCATGCCCCATCGGCGCGGCGGGCGCGTGCCAACGAGTGGCGGCGCGCGGTGCTTGGGCATCCGCTCGTGCGCTGGATGACGGCGTGGCGGCGCTATGCGGGGCTGGAGCGTCTCACCGAGGGCGACCTGCTGAGCGCCGCGCTCGTCCGCGAGATGGAGCGCGTCGCGGCCAACGATGGAAAGCCTGACGTGGTGCATGTCCACGGCTCGCGCCTGGGGCAGGCGTGGCTGCTGGAGTGGGCGCAGCGGCGCGGCGTGCCCAGCATGTACACCGAGCACGTCGCCATTGCCGACATGGGGGGGCCGTGGGAGGCCATCGCCCCGGCACTGGCGATGACGGCCGGCGTGCTGTCGAGTGTGTCGTCGCACGCGTGTGCCTCGCTGCAGTCGGTGCTTCCGGAAGCGCGTCCCATCGCGCTCTCCAACCACATCGTGCACGAGTCGGCGTCGGGGAACCCGGACGCGTACTCGCCCTATCGCTGGGTGTGCGTGGCGCGCCTCGAGCGGCACAAGGGGATCGACGTCCTGTTGCGCGCCCTCGCACTCTGCCTGGCCAGCGATCCCGAGTACGAGGTGGTCCTCGCCGGCGATGGGAGCGAGCGCGAGGCGTTGCAGGCGCTGGCCCATTCGCTCGGCATTTCGCAGCGCGTGCAGTTCCTGGGGATGCTGCCGCAGGAGGCGCTGTCGTCGGTGCTGCACGCGGCCGGCGGCGTGGTGCTCGCGTCGCGTACCGAGGGGCTGCCCGTGTCACTGGTGGAGGCGATGGCCCACCGCAAGGCGATCATCGCCACGCGCGTGGGCGGGATACCGGAGCTGCTGCACGACGGTGAGAGCGCAGTGCTGGTTGCGCCTGACGACGCCGCCGCGCTGGCCGAGGCCATGCGTCGCGTCTCGACAAATGACGGGCTGCGCGAGCAGCTGGCCGAGGCGGCGCTGGCGCGCTTCCGTGCCAGCCGGTACCACGAGGGGGCGGTGATTCCCGACATGCTCGCGCTCTACCACGCGGCCATCGGCGACGCATGAGCACCCTGCTGCGCACGCCGGGCGTGACGCCCGCGCCTGCCGCGCCCGTGGAGACGGTGCTCGACGGCCGGCGCACGCCGCTGGCCGATTCGCTGCGCGAGCTGTGGCGCTTTCGCGACCTGGTGCTCCTGCTCACGCTGCGCGACATCAAGCTGCGCTACCGCACCACGGCGGTGGGGGCGGCGTGGGCGGTGGTGCAGCCGCTGCTCACCATGGTGGTCCTGGTCGGCTTCGCGCGCCTGTTTGGCGTGAGCGGCGAGCGCGTGCCGTACCCGCTCTTTCTCATCAGCGGGCTGGTGCCGTGGACGTACTTCACGCACGGGCTCACGCAGGCCACGCACAGCATCCTGTCGCACGAGTACCTGCTGGACAAGGTGTACTTCCCGCGCGTGGTGTTGCCGCTGGCGGCCGTCCTCGGCGGGCTGGTGGACTTCCTGACCGCCGCGGTGCTCGTTCCGCTGTTCATGGTGTACTTCGGCGTGGTGCCCTCGATCGCCGCCGTCACCATTCCGCTGTTTGTCTTCCTGGCCGTGGGGGCCTCGCTGGGGCTCGGGCTGTGGCTGGCGGTGCTCAACGTGCGATACCGCGATGTGGGAAACATGCTCCCCTTCGTCACGCAGCTCCTCTTCTTCGCCACCCCCATCTCGTACCCGATGAGCGCGATCCCCGAGCGCTATCACCTGGCGGCCGGGCTCAACCCGATGACGGGGATGGTGGAGGGGTTCCGCTGGGCACTGTTTGGCCAGGCGGGCGAGGCGCTCCCGGGGGCGGTGTGGGTCTCCATCGCGATGTCGTGCCTCCTCCTCGTCTCGGGCTTCTGGTTCGTCCTGCGCGAGCAGGACGTCATCGGGGACAGCCTGTGAGCCAGCGCGAACTGGCCCTCGTGGTCCGCGGCCTGGGCAAGCGCTACCCTGCCAGCGCGCACGGACCCGGCCCCGTGCGCGCGCACGAGGCGCTGGAGCGGGCGATGCGCTCGCCGCTGCGCATGCTCAAGGCCGCGGTGCTCGGCGAGGGGCGCAGCGCCGGCGGGCACACCTGGGTGCTGCGCAACGTGTCGTTCAACGTTGCGCCTGGCGAGATCCTGGGGATCGTCGGGCGCAACGGCGCCGGCAAGTCGGTCCTGCTGCGCATGCTCTCGCGCGTCACGCGCCCCACCGAGGGGTCGGTCACCGTGCGCGGGACCGTGGCCCCGCTCCTCGAGGTCGGCGCCGGCTTCCACCACGAGCTGAGCGGACGCGACAACATCTTCCTCAACGGGACGATCCTCGGCATGCGCCTGGACGACATCGCGCAGCGCGTCGACGAGATCGTCGAGTTTGCCGGCGTCGGCGACGTCCTCGACGCCCCGGTAAAGACGTATTCGAGCGGGATGCGCATGCGCCTCGCCTTCTCCGTCGCCGCACACCTCGATCGCGACATCTACCTGCTCGACGAGGTGCTCGCCGTCGGCGACGAAGCGTTCCAGGCGCGATGCCTCAACCGGGTGCGTGAACTCGCCGCGGCGGGGCGCACCATCCTCCTGGTGAACCACACGGCAGAAGTCATCTCCGAGTTCTGCAGCCGGGCCATCCTCCTCGACAAGGGAGCGCTGCTCGGCAGCGGCAAGCCGAAGGCCATCATCGCCCGCTATCACGGGTTGGAGTGACGGCCGAATGATGCGCGTGCTGGTCGCCGTGGTGGACTGGGGCGTGGTGGCGTTGCTGGGGATCTTCCTCGTGCGACGCTACCTGCTGATCGTGGCGTCGTCGCTGCCGCGGCGCGCCGCCGGGCGCAACACGAAGCGCTCGATCGCCATCCTCGTTTCCGGGCGCAACGAGGGGGCGCATGTCGACGCCCTGCTCGACGCCATCGACCATCTCGACTATCCGCGGCAACTGGTGCACGTCGTCCTCGTCTCCGACGGTTCCACCGACGACACCGCGGCGCGCATGCAGGCATGGTCGGCGCGACGCCCGCAGACGAGCGCCGTGGCACTCGGGCAGTCGCGCGGCAAGGGAGGGGCGCTCGCCGTCGCGCTGGAGCAGGCACCGCCGACCGACCTCGTCGTTGTCTTCGACGCCGACAGCGTGCCATGCCCCGGCGTGCTGCAGGCGCTGTCCGGCGCCTTCGACGACGCACGCGTCGGCGCGGCCACCGGCTATCCCTCGCCCGGCAACGCCTGCGCGAGCCTCGTCGCTCGTTATGCAGCGCTCGAACGGTGGACGCATCACCTCGTCATCCTGGCCGGGAAGGATCGCCTCGGGCTCAATCCGTCGATCATCGGCGTCGTCTTCGCGGTCCGTCGGACGGCGCTGGACCAGGCGGGGGGCTTTCCCGTGGGACGCATGTCGGAGGACATCGACCTCGCAATGGCGCTCCTCAACAACGGCTGGACGTTGCGGTGGGTGCGCGAGGCCGAGGTGCGCGAGGACGTCGTGGAGCACCTGGGTGCCTTCGTCGCCCAGCGCACCCGCTGGGGACGCGGCATCCTCCAGAGCGCGCCGGCGGCGCATGGCATCGAGCAACTGTTCGTGGTGGCCGGCTACCTCGATCGCATCGTCCTGGTGCTCGCCGTGGCGCTGGCGGCCGCGGGGATGCTCCCGCTCTGGATCCCCGCCGCCTATCTCCTCGCCCCGGGAATGAGCGCCCTGGCCGCGCTGTGGCAGGCGCGCCAACCGAACATCCCGATGTTCGGCGTTGCCGCGGTCGTGATGCTGGCCGCCGACATCGCCGTCTCGGTCGCCTCGTCGCTGGGGCAGTTGGTGGGGACGCGCGTGGGGTGGTCCGCCGCGCCGCGCAGCGCGCGTAGCCGCTCGGCGTTCGCACGGCCGACCAGTCCTGCAAACGACGACTAGTCCGGGCGCACCAGGTCGTCGTCGGGGACGCCGAAGTACACGGGGATGCGCTTCACGTCACGCACGTCGGTGTGCGCCAGGTCGTTGATTCCGCCGTGGAACGAGAAGCACGCGCGGTAGCCGGCGCGTCGCGCCTCGCGCATCGTCTCCTCGGTGAAGGCATCGCTCGAGCCCACCGGATAGGCCAGCGTGGCCACCTTGCACCCCAGCTCGCGCTCCAGCCACGCCTTGCCGGAGCGCAACTCGTCGCGTTGCTGCTCGCGGGGCAGCTTGCCGAGGATGGGGTGCGTGCGCGTGTGCGCCCCGATCGTCATCCCGCCGCGCACCATCTCCCGCGCCTGCTCCACCGAGAGGAAGAGTTCGCGCGCGTTGGTGGGAGCGGCGACGCCCAGTCGCGCCGGGAGCCCCTCGAGCATCGCCCGCGCCGACTCGGCGTCGAGCGACTTGTAGCTGGCGATGAGCGCCGCCGCCTCGCGTCGCGCCTCCAGCGCCACGTCGCCGTCCAGCTCTCCCTCGCCGCGCGCGCGCCGGCACATCCAGGCAATCGAATCCCACCACGGCACCGTCGCCCCGCGCACGTAATCCACGACCAGGAAGAAGGTCGCGCTCACGCCATGCGCGGCGAGGACCGGATAGGCAGTCGTATAGTTGTCGAGATAGCCGTCGTCGAAGGTCAGAAGGACCGGCGGCACCCCGCCCGGGTTCCCCGACCGGCGCCCCGCCAGCAGCTGCAACGCCTCGTCGCTCCCCACGATCCCGTGCACACGCTTGAGGTAGCCAATGTGCCGGTCCAGCTCATCCGCCGTGGACGAGAAGAGATCGGGATCCCACGCCGTGCGCGCGGGATCGCCCACCCGGTGATAGCCGAGCACCGCCAGCCCCCCTTCGCGTAACGGGAAGACGTGGCGAAACGGCGGGCGAGTAAGGAACGCGGGCCTCACCACGAAGTGTCCGGCGCAGGGCTCAATGAACGGAACGGCGCGACGGCGCGCCGAGCGAGGCGAGCGCCGATGCGCGCCCGGGCCTCGTCCCGTTAAGACGACACAAAGGTACCTCCGCGTCACAAGGCGGCCAGACCGCCGCGAGGAGCGATCTGGCCGCTGGTCGGAGGCGCTCGGCAAACGCGCGGGGCGCTACCCGCGCACCAACTTCCGGTACGCGATGCGGTGCGGCTGGTCGGCGTCGGGCCCTTTGCGCTTCTTCAGGTCCTCGATGTAGGCGCCGTAGTTGCCCTCGAACCAGACCACGTCCGAGTTCCCCTCGAACGCCAGGATGTGCGTGGCGATGCGGTCCAGGAACCAGCGGTCGTGGGAGATGACCACCGCGCAGCCGGCGAAGTCGAGGAGCGCATCTTCCAGCGCGCGCAGCGTGTCGACGTCGAGGTCGTTGGTCGGTTCGTCGAGGAGGAGGAGGTTGCCGCCGGTCATCAGCGTCTTCGCCAGGTGCAAGCGGTTGCGCTCCCCGCCCGACATGTTGGCCACCAGCTTCTGCTGGTCGCTCCCCTTGAAGCCGAACGATCCCACGTAGGCGCGCGAGTTCATTTCCTTCTTCCCCACCGGGATCGTCTCGCGCCCACCCGAGATCTCGTCCCACACCGTGCGCGCCCCGTCGAGCGTGCGCGTCTGGTCGCCATACGAGACCTGCACGGTCTCGCCCAGCTTGAGCGTCCCCTCGTCAGGTGTCTCCGAGCCGGTGATCATGCGAAAGAGCGTCGTCTTCCCCGCCCCGTTGGGCCCGATGATCCCCACGATCCCGCCGCGCGGGAGCGAGAAGCTCACGTTCTCGAAGAGGAGCTTGTCGCCGAACGACTTCTTGAGCCGGTCGGCAATGACGACGTCGTTGCCCAGGCGCGGGGCCGGCGGGATGACGATCTCGTGCTGCGTCACGCGTTCCTGCGCCGCCTCGCTCGCCATCTCCTCGTAGGCCTGCAGGCGCGCCTTGTTCTTGGCCTGCCGGGCACGCGGCGCCATGCGCACCCACTCCAACTCGCGCTCCAGCGTCTTCTGCCGCATGCTGGCCGACTTCTCCTCCTGCGCCAGGCGCGTCTTCTTCTGCTCCAGCCACTGCGTGTAGTTCCCTTCGTACGGGAAGCCGCTCCCGCGGTCGAGTTCGAGAATCCACTTGGCCACGTTGTCGAGGAAGTAGCGGTCGTGCGTGATGGCCACGACGGTCCCGGCAAAGTCGGCGAGGAAGTGCTCCAACCACGCCACGCTCTCGGCGTCGAGATGGTTCGTCGGTTCGTCCAGGAGGAGCATGTCCGGCTGCTCCAGCAGCACACGGCATAGCGCCACGCGGCGCTTCTCACCGCCGGAGAGTGTGGTCACGTCGGCGTCGGCCGGCGGGAGGCGCAGGGCATCCATCGCCACCTCGATCTTGTTGTCGAGGTTCCACAGGTCGAGGTGGTCGATCTTGTCCTGCACCTTGGCCTGTTCGTCCAGGAGCTTCTGCATCTCGTCGTCGCCCATGGGCTCGGCGAACTTCATCGAGATGTCGTTGAAGCGGGTGAGCAGGGCGCGCTGCTCCTTCACCGCGAGCTCCACATTCCCCTGCACCGACAGCGTCGCGTCGAGCTGCGGCTCCTGCGGGAGGTAGCCGATCTTGGTCCCCTGCGCCGCCCACGCCTCGCCGTTCCAGTCCTTGTCCACCCCGGCCATGATGCGCAGGAGCGACGACTTCCCCGCCCCGTTGCTCCCCAGAACGCCGATCTTGGCCCCCGGGTAGAACGAGAGCCAGATGTCGTTGAGGATGACGCGCTGAGGCGGGACCACCTTGGTCAGCGCCTTCATGACATAGATGAACTGCGGTGCCATGTATCGGGACGGAATCGGGGGTGGGGAGGGTACCGGCCAACGCGCGACCGCACGCCGGCGCGCCGGCAACGTGGGCCGGCACCGGGCGGTCGCGTACTTGGGGAGATGGCTTCGCGTGATGGCGTGAATCTAAGCGGGTTGAGACGAGGATCGCGCATCAAACGAAAGTGGCAACCTCGCGGCACCGACTCTGGCCATGTCGCCGGCGCCGCCGATATTTCATGTAGCAAGGCAGGGGCGCCGCCCGGATGTGCGCCCCGCGGAACCGTCAGGCAACTGCCGTGGCGTTCCGCGCGCAGCCCGCGATCGTGCGCGAGCCCTCTCCCCCCTCCGGCATGAGCTTCTTGGACCCTCAGGACCCTCACGGCGGCCACGAGCGTCTCGCCCTTCTGGCGCGAACGACCTCGCTCTTTGCTTCAGGCATCGACCTGAATGCCACGCTGCGGAACGTCGCGGACATCTTCGTCCCCGGCCTTGCTCAGGCGGCGGCGATCGACCTGCTGGAGGGCCCCGCCTTCCGGCGCGTCGCCTTCGCCATCGATGACGCCGGCGCCTCTGCGCCGCCACCGCTCGAGATGACGACGGAATCCGGGCTCTCGCCGCAGGAGCGCAGCATGCATGAGCTCCTGCAGCGCGGTGAACCGCTCGTCATCCAGGTGCGCGCCTTCGAGGACTTTCCGTACCCCCCAACGAGCGCCGCTCGCGCCGACTTCCTGCGCGCCGCCATGCCGCTCTCCGTGATTGTTGCGCCGCTGCGGGCGCACGGCGTGGTGTTGGGCGTGATGCAGGTCATGTCGATGCGGGGGAGCCGCACCTACTCCGCCGACGATGCGAGCCTGGTGGCCGACGTTGCCCAACGCGCCGCGTTCGCGATTCACAACGCGCGGCTGGTGCGTCAGCTCACCAACGAGCTCGAACTCAGCTCCAATGCGCTCTCGCTCCTCGAGGAATCGGAGCGTCGCTATCGCCGGATCTTCGAGGGAAATCCGCTCCCCCTCTGGCTCTACGACCTCGAAACGCTCCGCTTCATGGACGTGAACCCGGCGGCCGTGGCCGACTACGGCTACTCGCGCGACGAGTTCCTGGCCATGTCGATCCTCGACATCCGCCCCGACTCCGAGCGCGACAAGGTGCACGCCGCCCTCCGCGACATCGAGCGCGGGACCCACCAGCCGCGAGTCTTCCGCCACCGGCGCAAGGACGGGACGGTGATCCTCGCGGAGATACACTCGCACGACGTGGAGTTGGAAGGGCGCCGCTGCCGAATGGTGCAGGCAATCGATGTCACTGAGCGCGTACGCACGCTCCAGTCGCTGCGTAGCGCCGAGGAGCGCCATCGCCTCCTGACGCGCGTCACGAAGGAAGCGATCTGGGAATGGAACGGCGACAGCAACACGATGGAGTGGACGCAGGCCCTGTACGACCTCTTCAACTTTGCTCCTGACGAGGTCATCCCCACCGGGACGTGGTTCCTGTCGCGCATTCATCCCGACGACCTGGGACGCAGCCACGAGATCCAGCGCCTGATTGCCGAGTCGGGAACGGAGACGCTCACGGCCGCCTTCCGCTTTCAGCGCGGCGACGGGAGCTACGCGTCGGTGGAGAGCCGCATGGTCATTGCCCGACGCGACGGGAAGGTGGAGCGCATCGTCGGATCGCTCGCCGACGTCACCACCGAGCAGGCGGTGAGCGAGCAGCTGGCCATCGCGCAGCGCATGGAGGCGGTGGGGCGGCTGGCCGGGGGCGTGGCCCACGACTTCAACAACCTCCTCACCGCCATTCGCGGCTTTGCCTCGTTTGCCCTCGACGACCAGCTCCCGTCGAGCCGCGCCCGCGACGACATCGAGCAGATCCTGCAGGCGACCGATCGCGCCGCGGCGCTCACGCGCCAGCTCCTCGCCTTCTCGCGCCGCCAGGTGCTGCAACCGCAGGTGGTCCGCGTCAACGAGCTCCTGCGCAACCTGCTGAAGATGCTGGCCCGCGTGCTGGGCGAGGACGTCGAGGTGCAGACGTTCCTCGACCCCGACGTCGCCGCCGTCACCGTCGATCCGGGGCAGTTCGAGCAGGTCATCATGAACCTCGTGGTGAACGCCCGCGATGCGATGCCTAACGGCGGGCTCCTCACCATCGAGACGGCCAACGTCTTCCTCGACGAGGCCTACGCCGAGACGCACCTCAACGCCACCGCCGGCGAGCACGTGATGATCGCCATCACCGACTCGGGGACCGGGATGGATGCCGCGACCATGGCGCGCATCTTCGAGCCCTTCTTCTCCACCAAGGAGCGCGACAAGGGGACCGGGCTGGGGCTGGCCACGAGCTACGGCATCATTCGCCAATCGCTCGGCCACATCTGGGTCTACAGCGAGCCGGGCAAGGGGAGCACGTTCAAGGTCTACCTCCCCCGTGCCGCCAGCGACGACGCCTGCGTTCCTCGCACCACCTCCGAGGGGGCCATGCACCTCAGCGGCAGCGAGACGATCCTCGTGGTCGAGGATGACGACCGGGTGCGGCGCGTCTCCACCGGCGCACTCACGCGCCATGGCTATCACGTCCTCGAGGCACGCTCCGCCGAATCGGCGCTCAACGTCTTCAAGGCCGAGGAAGAATGGATCGCGATGGTCGTCACCGACATCGTCCTCCCGCGCATGAGCGGCCTCGCCCTGGTGCGAGAGATGCGGCAGCTACGACCCGAGCTGCGCGTTCTCTACGTCTCGGGGTACACCGAGAACGCCTTTCTCCAGTCGGGGGCGATCGATCCGGCGATGGACCTGCTGGAGAAGCCGTTTGCCCCCGAAGCGCTGGCGCGGCGAGTGCGCGCGATCCTCGATCGTCCGGCGACCCCGCGCCCGCTGGATTCGTAACCGGGGTCAGCGCGCTGGCGCGGCGCCGGTTGCGATTGGCTCGCGGCCACGGATAGCCCGCGCACACTCGCGAGAAACCTTCGGGCCGAGGGTTAGCTTGATCCCTCGTATGGATTTCTCGTCGATTGCGCAACACCTCTCCGGCTCGCCGGCAACCGCGCTCCCGCTCCTTTTCGTGGCGGGGGTGCTGACGTCGCTCACGCCATGCATCTACCCGATGATCCCGATCACCGCGGCGATTGTCGGCGGCCAGGCGGCGGAGGGGAGCGGCGGCGGCACTCGCGACGGGAGTGTGAGCATGCGCGTGCGCCCGCTCCTCCTCACCCTGAGCTATGTGCTGGGGCTCTCGCTCGTGTACGCCGGGCTCGGGCTCTTCGCGGGGATGACGGGGACGATGTTCGGGCGTGTGAGCACCAATCCGTGGCTCTACTTCGCGATGGCCAACCTCCTTGTCCTGGCCGCGCTCTCGATGTTCGACGTGATCCCGGTGCGGCTCCCCTCGTTTGTCCTCCAGCGCGCCGCGAGCGCCGGAACCGGGGGGCGAGTCGGTGGCGCGTTCGCGATGGGCGCAATGTCGGGGCTGGTCGCCGCCCCCTGTTCTGCCCCGGTAATGATCGCCGTCCTCACGTGGGTCACCGAAACGAAGAGCGGGGTGCTGGGTTTCATCTATCTGTTCGCCTTCTCCCTGGGGATGTGCACGCTCCTGGTCGTGGTCGGGCTTTCGTCGGGGGCCATCTCGCGCCTGCCGCGCGCCGGGGTGTGGATGGTGACGGTGAAGAAGCTGTTCGGGCTCGTGATGCTCGGCGTGGCCGAGTACTACTTCGTGAAGATGGGGCAGCTGCTGATATGATCGGTCGACTGAAGTTGATGACGCGCCGGGCGCGTGCTGGCGCGTTTGTCGCCGGCGTGCTTGTCGCCGGCGCGTTTGTCGCCGGCGTGCTTGTCGCCGGCGCGCTGGGGATTGCGCTCGCGCTCACGCCGGCCGCGGCGCGGGCGCAGCACGCGATCGACCTCCCGTTAGGCTCGACGCTCCCCGACCTCAAGGTCGAGACGCTCGACGGCCAGCCGGCCAGCATTGGCCCCTACATCGGGAAAACTCCGCTCCTGATCGAGGTGTGGGCCACGTGGTGCGAGAACTGCAAGGCGCTCGAGCCCAGGATCCTCGCCGCCAGGAAGAAGTACGGGCAGCAGGTGAAGTTCCTGGGGCTCGCCGTCTCGTTCAACCAGTCGCCGCAGCGCGTGAAGCTCTACATGGAGAAGCACGGCTTCGACGTGGAGACGCTGTACGATCGCAAGGGCGAGGCCGACGCCGTGTACGGCGTGAAGGCCACCTCGACCGTGATCGTGGTGAACAAGGCGGGGAAGATCGTCTACGCCGGCGCCGGCGGCGACCAGGACATCGAGGCCGCGATCCGGAAGGCGTTGTAGCTCGCGACGACGCGGCGCGGGATCGCGCGGCACGCGACGGCGCGGCGCGGGACGACGCGGTACGGGACGACGCGGCGCGAGACGACGCGGCGGGCGACGGCGCGGCGCGCGACGGCGCGGCGCGCGGCGGCGCCTCGGACGCGATCGTGCTGGAACGCGGCGCGCGGCGCCGCTCGCCCTTGCGGCGGAACGCTATCCCCGCGTGCCGTCCCTGGCTTCGCGCAGCAGCTGCACGCCGATCGCGTCCAGCCCGTCCAGCAGCCGCGCCAGGTGATCACGCCCGGTGCGCGGATTGATGATCGTCACCCGGAGCACGCGCCGGCCGTCGAGCAGCGTGGCCGTGATCCATCCCGCACCCGAGGCGTTGTAGCGCTCGCGCAGCTCGCGGTTGCAGTCGTCGAGCGCTGCCTCGTCCAGCGCCGCACCGGGGCCGCCGGTGAAGCGGAAGCAGAGGATGTTCGTCTCCGGCAGGTGCAATGCCTCGAAGTGCGGGTGCGCCGTCACCAGGCCGTGGAACTCGGCCGTGAGGTCGCACAGGTAGTCGTAGAACGCGGCAATTCCCGACTGCCCGTAACGGAGGATCGACGCCCACACCTTGAGCACGTCGCCACGGCGCGAGCACTGGAGCGAGCGCGGCCCCAGGTCGAGCACCGGTGCCCCACTCCCCTGGTGAAAGAGGTACGGCGCCGACTGGCTGAAGGCGCGGTCCAGCACTGAAGCGTCGCGCACCAGGACCATCCCCGCCGCCAGCGGCATCAGCATCATCTTGTGCGGGTCCCACGCCAGCGAGTCGACGCGCTCGATGCCGCGCAGTCGTTCGCGGTGCCTCGCCGTGAACAGCGCCGAGGCGCCGTGCGCCGCATCGACGTGCAGCCAAGTGCCGTGCGCCGCGCAGGCATCGGCAATCGTCGCCAGGTCATCGAAGGCACCCGTGGCCGTGCTCCCCGCGGTCGCCACCACGGCAAGGACGCGCCGCCCCTCGCCGCGCAGGCGCTTCAGCATGGGCGCCACCTGGCGCGCGTCCATGCGATAGCCATCGGAAGGGACGATGATGGCCTGCCGCACCCCCAGCCCCATGATCCCGACGGCGCGACTCACGGCGTAGTGCGCGTGCGCGCCGCACAGTACCACGGGCGCTTCGGCGCCGACCCCCTCCTCCCATGCATTCGGCATGACGCGCCCGCGCGCCGCCAGCAGCGCCGTGAGCGTCGCCTCGGTCCCGCCCGACGTGAAGGTCCCACCGCCCTCCGCCCCAAAGCCCGCCAGCGTGCACATCCAGCGAATCACCTGCCGCTCCACCATCGTCCCCGCCGGCGACATCTCACGCACCGCCTGCGAGTTGTTGAGCGCCGAGATCACCGCCTCGGTCCAGATCGCGACGGGGAGCGGTGGCGACACCTGGTGGCCCACGTACATCGGATGCGTGAGGCGGTTCGACTCCGCCATCACGTCATCGCGCAGGCGCTGCGCCACCACGTCGAGCGGTACACCGTCCCACGGCAGCGCGCCGGCGAAGCGCTCCGCCAGCTGCATCGGGGGCGTGCCGCGCGACACCGCACCGTCGCCCGCCCCAGCGGTGGCGAGGTACTCCACCGCCAGGTCGACCAGGCGATGCGCGGCCTCGGGTGTCGCATCGTCGGCAAGCGATCGGTAGGGCGTCGAGTCGCGGAAGGCGTCGAGCCGGTCGGGCCGCGTCATCCCTCGACCGCTCCTGCCGTAGTCCCGGTGAGCCGGAGCTCGAACAAGGGGCGCGGCGGGAGTGGCTCGTCGGTGAGCGAGCAGCGGATGTGGTCCACCACCAGCGGGGTCTCCAGCCGCACGGCCAGCAGCTCGCGGCGCTGCACGGGAGTCAGCGTCCGGAAGAAGGAGAGCGTCACGTGCGGCGTGAAGGAAAAGCGCGCCGGCTGGAACGACAGCCCGCTGCTGGCAATGCGCTCATGCAACTCCCGCAGGGGACCGTGATGGTCCACGGGGAGGACGATGATGTCGGTCTGCATGAAGCGAATGGGATGGAGGAAGGCAAGCTCCATCGGCGGCGTGGTCGCCGCGATCGCCTGCATCACCTCGAGCAGCTGCTCGCGCGGAGTGCGGGGGTCGATCGGCCCCACCCCCGACGACCCGGCCAGGGTGAGGTGCGGCGGGAGGTAGTTGGCGAGCTTGGGATCGTAGCGATGCTGAATGGCGTGGATGCTCTCTCCGGCGGGACCCCGGGCATCGATGACGACGAAGATCCCGGGACCTCGTCGCCATTTGTCAGAGAGTTCGGCGTCAATCGATGAGGACACGTGCTGCGGAAACGAGTAAGGCGGGGGAGGGGTTAGCGCGGACACGGAGCCGTGCGATGGCACGCCGGTGCGCAAATGGACGACGGGAATGATATGGTACAATGCGAGCTGTTTCGATGGTGCGCGTTGAGGGGTGGGGAGGCATCTTGGTTTCGGGGGGGGCCCCCGCACCCCACCCCCCAGATTCTCCCATCTCCCATCTCCCGTCCCCCCTCCCCCGGCACCCGTCCGCCCCCCATGCCCCTCCCCGCCGCCCGCGACCGACTCCTCGCCCTTCCCCACATCGCGCTCGGCGCGCTCCCCACACCAATCGACGACGCCCCCCGACTGCGCGAGGCCATCGGCATGGGAGCCCGCCTCGTCATCAAGCGCGACGATGCGCTCCCCTTCGGATTCGGCGGCAACAAGGTGCGCAAGCTCGGACTCGTCGCCGCCCAGGCGCAGCGAGAGCATATCGACACGCTCATCACGTGCGGCGGCGTGCAGTCCAACCACTGCCGAGCCACCGCCGCCACCGCCGCCCGGCTCGGCATGGCGTGCCACATCGTCGCCAACGGAACGCCCCCCGATCGACTGAGCGGCAACGCCCTGCTCGACCACCTCCTGGGCGCACAGGTCACGTACGTCGCGCAGCGCACCGATCGCGCGCCGGGCATGGAGTCGCTGGCCCAGCGCCTCCGCGCCGAGGGACGCAAGCCGCTCATCATCCCGTTAGGCGCGTCGACCCCCCTCGGCGCGCTCGGCCTGACGCTGGGCGTGGGCGAGATCGCCCGCCAGGGGATCGTCCCCGACGTCATCGTGCACGCCACCTCATCGGGCGGGACCCAGGCCGGGCTCCTCGCTGGCTGCGCCTTGTTTGGGCTCCGCACGCGCGTCATCGGGATCAGCGCCGACGATCCCGTTGCGGACATCGCACACGTGGTCGCCGGGATCGGCGCCGGTATCGAGGAGTTGCTGGTCCTGCCGCACGGCGCGCTCGGCCTCGAGGCACGCTTCGAGGCCGATGCCTCGTACGTGGGCGATGGGTATGGGATCCCGAGCGAGGCGTCGCGTGAGGCACAGTCGCTCGCCGCGCGCACCGAGGCGCTCTTCACCGATCACTGGTACACGGCCAAGGCGCTCGCCGGGCTCATCGCGATGGCCCGCGCCGGGCGCTTCCATGACGGCGAGACGGTGATGTTCTGGCACACCGGCGGGCAGGTCGGGCTCTTCGCCTGAGGTCGCGCACGCCCCCGATAGAAGACGGGCGGCGCATCGTGCGCCGCCCGTCTCGTGTGGTCGCCCCTGCTTCTTGAACTTGAGCGCGGGTTGCGGTGCCGCCTGGACGAGCGTGGCGCCGGTCGCCTTCCCGCCCGTCATCTCGAAATCGACCAGGAAGCCATCGGGAAGTCCTGGCGGTCCCGTTAGGCGGAAGCGCGTGGGCGTCAGCGCCACCAGCGAGTACCTCGGCTGCCCGGGAACGGTCATCGTGACCGTCCCGCCCACCACCTGCACCTGGACCTCGAACGGCGCCTGGTCCGGCTTGTACGTGCCGGCCAGCGCTTGCAGCTGCTCCTCATCGAGCGTGACCGCCGCTGTCGGCGGCCGGCGGCGCCAGTCGGAACCTGGCCTCGGGGGCAATGTCGAGCCTCAACTCCGACGGCTTCCCCGCCGCATCGATCATGAACGTCGCCATCGGCTTGCCTAACGTCCGGTTGTCGAGCACGACGCGGAACGAGTCGTAGTTCCAGTGCTCCAACGTCCCGCCAAAGCGACCGAACTGGAGGCGCAGCGCGCCGTCTCGCGCGGTGACCACCACGTCACCATACAGCGAGTCGTTGTACGTCCCCGCGTACTTCGCCGCCTCGAGCGACGGCCGGGTCCCCGCGATGCGCGCCTTCTCCATCGCCGCTTCCGCCTTCTTCCCCGCCTCGGTCAGGGGGGCGAGCATCTTCAGGTACTCGGCGTTCCAGTCGCGCGGCGTGTCGCGCGTGTACAGGTCGAAGACGTACGGGAAGATCGACTCCGGCGCCGGCGTCCCGTTGAGGTTCGTGAGGACCACGACCCCCAGCTTCTCGTCCGGCAGCATGGCCACCATCGCCGACATCCCGTCGATGTTGCCGCCATGGTGCACGGCGAGGCGCCCGTTGAAGTCCTGCAGGAACCACCCCATCCCGTACGAGGCGAGGTTGGCCCCCGGCGCCAGGAAGCGGCCGGTGGGCCCCTCGAGGCGTATGTGCGTGTTGGGGAGCCACATGTCGCCGTGGTTCCCCGTGGTGATCAACTGCTTCCCCGCGAATTTCCCGCGCCCCAGCTGCAAGCGCACCCACTGTGCCATGTCGCGCACGTTGGAGTTGATCGAACCGGCAGGCGCAATGTTGTCGATGTTCTTGTACTGAACCGTGAGCAGCGTGTCGTTGAGCAGGTAGTGCGGGGTTGCCACGTTGGGGCGCCCGGCGAGGGCGGTGACCGACGTCGACGACGAGGTCATGCCGAGCGGCGCGAAGATCTTCGTGCGGATCTGATCGTCCCACGACGCACGTTCCACCGCCGCCACCGCCTCGCCGGCCGCCAGGTACATCAGGTTCTGGTAGCCGAAGGTCGACCGGAACGACCAGGTCGGGGCCAGGTAGCGCACGCGACGCAGGAGATCGGCGCGATCGAAGCCGCCGATGTACCAGGCGAAGTCGCCGCGCGCGAGCCCGCTTCGATGCGACAGCGCATCGCGCACGGTGAGCTCGCGCGAGGCATAGTTGTCGTACATCGCGAACCCGGGGAGGTAGGCTGAGACCTTCTCGTCCCACTTCATCTTCCCCTCGTCCACCGCCATGGCCACCAGCGCCGCGGTGAACGCCTTGGATGATGAGCCGATGGCGAAGATCGTGTTCGCGTCGACCGTCTCGTCCTTCCCCACGGTGCGCGTCCCGTACCCCTTGGCGTAGACGAGGGAATCGTCCTTCACGATCGCCAGTGCGATCCCCGGGACCTTCCATGCCTTCATCGTCGCCGCCACGTAGGCGTCGAGCTTCGCATAACGAGCGGCGTCGCCGCCGCCCTTCCCCTTCTGCGCCGCGCCGCTCGTGCTGAGCACGGCCACCAGGAGCATGGCCGCCCCCGTCCGCGCCGCCGCCGTGCCCAGCTGCAACCTCCAACGTGCGTTGATCATTCCGTCCCCCATGCGAGTGTCAGTGACCGCGTCCCGGGCCGTACAGCACCTGCCCGGCGCGAACGCCCGTGTGCTTCCCCTGCTCGACCGTCACCACGCCGTTCACCAGGACGTACGCGATCCCCGTCGGCGTCGAAATCGGGGCATCGTACGTCGCCTTGTCGTCGAGGGTGGCCAGGTCGAAGATCGTGACATCGGCCCAGTTCCCCTCCTTGATCGACCCGCGCCCCGCCAGCCGCATCCGCGTCGCCGGCCACGAGGTCTGCTTGCGGATCGCCTCCTCCAGCGACAGAACCTTCCGGTCACGTGCATAACGAGACACCACGCGCACGGCGTTGCCGTACATGCGCGGATGCGGCAGCCCCGTCTGGTCCACCGAGCCCGGTGCGAGCGCCGCCCCGGCGTCGCTCCCGATGCTCGTCCACGGAAAGCGCAGCGCCGTCTCGATGTCCTGCTCGCTCATCATGTGGTAGATCGCCATCACGCGCCCGCTCCCTTCCAGCACGAGGTCCCACGCCGCATCGGCCGGGTCCTTCCCCATTTCCCGCGCAATCTGCGCGATGGTCTTCTGCTGGTACTTCACGTTGGCCGGGTTCTGCGCGTTCACCAGCACCACGCCGTCCCACCCGCCAGCTGCCTCGATGATGTTCCACCACCCTGGCGATCCGGTCTGCACCTCGCGCTTGAGGCGCGCGCGAATCGCCGGGTCGGCGAGGCGCTTGCGCAGCGAATCGCGCCCGCCATCGGCGGCCCACGAGGGAATCGTCGCCTCGAGTCCGGTCCCGCCGGCCGTGTAGACATAGAGGTCGGCCGCGACGTCAACGTTGCGCGCGCGCGCCGCCTCCACCGCCTGGCGGATGGAGTCCATCAGGATCCCCCACCCGGGACGGTACGCCACCTTCAGGTGAAAGACCTCGCCCGGGAGCCCCCCTTCCTCGGCGATTCGGATCAGCTCGCGCACCGACTGCACCACCTCCGCTCCCTCGCCGCGGATGTGCGAGGCGTAGGTCCCGCCGTACTTCGCCGCCACCTTGGCCAGTTCGATGAGTTCCTCGGTGGTGCTGTACGAACTGGGCGGATAGATGAGCGCCGTCGTCATCCCCATCGCGCCGGCGCGCATCGCCGAGTCCATGCTGGCGCGCATGCGGTCGAGCTCTGCCGCGTTAGGCGCGCGGTTGAACGACTGCAGCACCGCCACGCGCGCCTGCGTGGCCGAGTAGTAGTTGCCGAAGTTGATGCTGATGCCCTGCTTTTCCAGGTTGGAGAAGTACTCGCCGATGCGCGACGCCGGGACGGGAAAGCCCCCCTCGCCGCCGATCGCCGTCGTCACCCCCTGCAGCAGCTTGTTCTGCGCCAACCCGTTGCGCGGCAGCACGCCGCCGGACTGGTCCATCATGTCGATCCATCCCGGGGAGACGTAGAGCCCCCTGGCGTCGATCTCCTTCGCGCCGCGCCCGGTGATCTTGCCGATGGTGGCGAACTTCCCGCCGATGATGCCGACGTCGGCCAGGATCCATGGGTTCCCCATCCCGTCGAGCACGCGCCCATTGCGGATGACGACGTCGTAGTCGGCGCCGCCAAGTCGTGCCCTGGCGTCGAGCGCCTCGCGCGAGGCCTGCGCCGACACGGCAGGGGCCACCGCCGGCGCCGGCGCCGAAACGGGAGCCGTACGACAGGCGACCACCCCGAGCCCCAGCAGTGCGGACGCCGCGAGCGGGCGAAGGGAAGCGAGCACTCCGGAACGAAGCGAGCGGACGTGGGCGGAACCATGCGAGGCGCGCGCGGCCATGCGGCGGACTCCTGGGGGAGGGAGGAGCCACAATTGTATACAATTTCGCGTGCCGTTCGCAACGGCTCCCCGCCCCCGCACGACGCCCGCGTTCGCACGGCGCCGCCAACGCAGCGCGCCCGCGCGCCCAGCGACGGCGATGTCGGGCGCTACTTCACGCCGAACGGCGCCGGTCCCGACTTGGGAACGTGACGCGGAATCGCCACACGCCCGCCCTCCACCACCACCCAGCCGTCGCGAATCACCGTCTCCACCTTCGCCAGGTCGTCGAGCCGCTCGTCCGGACGCCCGCCGACCACCAGCACGTCCGCAAGCTTCCCCGCCTCGAGCGTCCCGAGCTTGTCGTCCATGTCCAGCAACTCGGCGTTCGTCTTCGTGGCCGCCACCAGCGCCTCGAGCGGCGTGTACCCGGCCGCGGTGAAGTACTTGAGCTCGTTGATGTACGGCGTTGGCAGCTGACGGAACCAGTCGATCACGAGGTCGGTGCCCACGCCCAGCTTCACCCCCGCGCGCCGCATCCGGCGCAGCACGTCGAGGTTGAGCGAGTCGTTGAAGTTGAAGCGGCGCGACGTCGACGCGAAGTAGCCACCCCCCGAGGCGGCGAAGAGAATCGTATAGACATAGACCGTGGGATCGGCCTCCACCTTTCGCTCCGCCATCTTCCGGATCACGTCGTCGGTGCGCGGCAGCGGGTGCTCGATCATGTCGACGCCGGCGTCGACGGCGCGGTCGATATAGAAGGTCTCGCAGTCGCAGGTGACCTTGAGGCCGAGCGCATGCGCCTCGTCGACCGCGGCCTTCACCTCGTCGACCGAGAAGTGCGAGGCAATCTTGATCACGTCGGCGCCGCGCCGGAACATGTCGCGCACCGCCTCGCGCCACTGGTCGGCGCCGGTCGCCGTGCGGATGGAGCCGGTGCTGTTCACCTCCAGCGCCCCCTCCGAGCCGTGCCCGCCGGGCGCGGTGATCAACTGGCCGGCGGCAAAGACGCGCGGCCCCACGATGTCGTTCCGCGCCACCCACTCCTTGAGGCGGAAGGGGACGTCGCCCTCGGAGGCCACGTCGCGCACGCTGGTGATCCCGCTCTCGATGAAGTAGCGCAGGCGCTGCACCGCGCGCAGCGTCCCATCGGGATCGCTCGGCATTTCCGAGTTGGAGTATGGCGGGTCGAAGTACGAGAGGTGCGTGTGCAGGTCGATGAGCCCGGGGAGCACCGTCTTCCCGCTCACGTCGACGACGCGGGCCTCCCGGGGCCAGTCGGTCTCGTTAGGTCCGAGCACCTTGGCAATGCGGTTGCGCGTGATGACGACCGTGGCGGCACGCGCTGGCGCCCCGGTCCCGTCGATCAGGCGCCCCCCGCGCAGCACGATCGTCCCCTCGGGGCCGCGCGGCGTGGCCGGCATCGGGACACGGCGCGGGTCGTCGGACGTGACCTGGTTGGGACCGAGCCACTTGCGCCGGTCCTGGGCGCGATCCTGCCCCTGCGCCGCCCACGGCAACGTCACCACGGCGCTCCCCACCAGCAGCGCCATTCGAACGATCGACTTCATGCTCCCTCCCTGCGTGGCGTGAGTTGAACCCGGTACAGCACGGCGCCGGCGGCCAGCGCGCCAGCAAAGGTCAGGACGCTCCCCGGGCTCTGGGCCACCGCCAGCGCCAGGAAGGCAATTGAGATCACGACGAGCCCCCAACCAAAGAAAGCGAGCACCGCGGGCGAAGGCTTGAACGGCGAGCGTTGCCAGGCGACCGGAGCGCGGGCCGGCAGGCGCAACGCCGACAGGCCGAGCATGGCCTGCACCGTCATCATGCACATCGCCGTGAGGATGGCGTACTCGCGAATCGACGCGCCGGCGGCGGTGGCGAGGAGCGACGCCGCCCCCAGCGCGAGCACCGCCGGGCGAGGGATACCCCCCTCGTCCCGCGCGAGCAGGCGCGGGAGGCGCCCGTCGAGCGCCAGGGCGCGCACGTCGCGCGCCTGCGTGAAGAAGATCCCGTTCACCGACGTGGCGGCGGCGAGCAGCGCGCTCAGCACCACGGCGCGCGCAAAGCCAGCCCCGAAGTGCTCCTCGGCCATGCGCCCCACCAGCGCGTTGGCGCTCGCCGGCGTCGTCGTGTCGCTCAGCAGCACCATGGCGATCACGAACAGGAGATACAGCGCGAGCACGACGGCGAACGAGATGGCCAGTGCGCGCGGGATCGTGCGCCCCGGTTCCCTGATCTCGCCGCCAACCTCGATGAGAACCTGCAGCCCTGCATAGCTGAAGTAGGCCGCCACCGCCCCGGCAAGGACCGGCGACCATCCGTGCGGCACCAGGGGCGAGAGTCGTCCCCAGTCACCGGCGACGAAGCCGCCAGCTGCAAACGCGGCCAGCACCACGGCGAAGAAGACGACCATGGCCGCCTGCGCCGCCACGGTCACGGTGACCGGCGTGAGGTTGAGCAGCACGAAGGCGAGCACCACCCCCACCGCGCAGGCGCGCGCATCGATCGCGGGGACGAAGAAGGCGATGTAGTCGGCGAAGCCGTAGGCAACGAGCGCTGCCCCGATCGCGCCGGCGCAGACGATGAGCCACGCGGTGAGAAAGGCGAAGAAGGGCGACATGGTCTCGCGCACCCCGACGTACGACGCCCCGGAGACGGGAAAGGCGTTGCCCACCACCGCTCCGGCCACGCACGTGAAGACGGCGGGGATCGCCGCGATGGCGTACGACAGGATTACCCCGGCGCCGGTCGACGGGAGCAGCTCGGCGGGGAGGACGAAGATCGATGCGCCGATGACGTACCCGACCAGCGTGGCCACGGCTCCCCAGAGCCCGATGCGACGTTCGTGCATGCGTGGGTCGCTCGCGCCGGCCGCCGTGATGAGTCAGCCGTGCCGCGGCGTCAGGCGCAACGCATCCTCACCACTGCCCGCGCTCGCCCACGTTCGTGATCACGCTCCCCAGGCGATCGGCGGCGTTGCGCCAGTTGGTCTGCACGGACTGCTGTGCCACGTCGGCATTGCCTGTCTTGATGGCCTTGATGATGGTGACGTGCTCGGCCACCGAGGGGGTGAGGTCGCGGGAGAGGAGGGAGACGTAGATGCGTTCGTAGCGTTCGGCCTGGGGCTTGACCGCGTCGTGGAGGGCGAGCAATCGGGGGCCGGCGCCGATCTCGACATACCGGCGATGGAACTTCTCGTCGAGTTCCCAGAGCCGGTTGTGGTTCTGCTGCTTGGCGTCGGCGGCCTTGCGGAACTGTTCGTTGATGGCGGTGAGGTCGGCGGCCAGCTTCTCGCGCTCGGCGGCGGGGCGCTGGGCGGCGAAGCGCGCGGCGAGCCCTTCGATCTCGGCGACGATGGAGAAGAGTTCGCGCGCGTCCTCGCGCGTGAGGGGGGCGACCGTGGGTCGCGACTGCTGCAGCGCCGGCGAGTCGAGGATGTAGCCTTCCTGCTGGAGGCGTTGGAGGGCGCCACGCACCGGCGTTCGCGAGACGCCGAGGCGCTGCGCGACGTCGGTCTCGACGATGCGCGTTCCGGGGGCGAGCTGTCCGCGCACGATGAGTTCGCGGAGCTTGCGGTAGACCAGTTCGGGACGTGCCGCCCGCTGCGGGGCACCCTTCATCGACGCGGCCATCAGGCACCCTCCCCCGTGCGGCAGAAACCGGCTCTTCTCTCGCGGGTCAATTTTGTATACAATTGCTGCGGCTCCTGACTCTACGACTCTTGTGGAAGGGACGCAAGAGCACCGGCCCCAACGATCCCCGCATGTCCAATCCGCTCGACACCGTCACGATCCGCGACCTCGCCACGCTCGAGGAGTACGTCGAGTGCGTGGACCTGCAGGAAGAGACCTGGGGGCGCGGCTTTTCGGAACGCGTTCCCGGGGCAATTCTTCGCGTCTCGCAGAAGATCGGCGGAGTGACCGCCGGCGCATTCGACTGTAACGGACGAATGATCGGCTTTGTGTTCGGCATGACGGGCATTCGCGACGGGCGTCCGGCGCACTGGTCCGACATGCTGGCGGTGCGGGAGGAGGCGCGTGGGCGCCACATCGGCGACCAGCTCAAGCACTACCAGCGGGAAAAGTGCATTTCCCTTGGCGTCCAAACAATGCTCTGGACGGCCGACCCGCTGGTGGCGCGCAATGCGCACTTCAATATCAACCGCCTTGGGGCGCGCCCCGTCGAGTACGTGGAGAACATCTACGGCGCCAACACGGGGAGCACGCTGCACGGCGAGCTACCCACGGACCGCTTCGTGTACGCGTGGGAGCTGATGCAGCGCTTCACGCCGTCGCCGGGGAGCGACGCGGTCCTGGCGGGCGACGACGACCGTCCGCTGGCGAACCCGCTGGCGCTCGACGGCTTGCCCGCCTTTGCCGCCGATGTCGCGGCGCGCTCGGTGCGCGTGCAGGTTCCGCACGACCTGGTGGCCGTGCAGGGTGCCGGCGGTGACGACGCGATGCGGTGGCGGCTGAGTGTCCGCGCCGCGTTCGGCGCGCACTTTGCCCGCGGCCTCAAGGTCGTCCGCTTTGTCCGCGCGCGCGGCGACGCATATCCCTACTACGTTCTCGAAGCCTCGGAATAGCACGTTCCGTCATCCCCCAGCCTTCGCTGGGGCAAGCTTTCCCCCGTTTCCCGTTAGTCAACGCATGTTGCAGCTGACCAGCATCACCCTTCGCGAAATCGGGCTCCCGCTGCGCGAGCCGTTCCAGATCTCCTCCGGCACGATGACCGCGCGCCGCATCTGCCTCCTTGAGCTGCGCGACGCGAGCGGCGCCACGGCGTGGAGCGAGATGGTGGCCGACGACACGCCGAACTACACGTCCGAGACGATCGACACGGCGTGGCTGGCGATCACCAAGTGGGTGGCGCCGCGCGTCCTTGGCAAGCGGTTCGACGCGCCGGGGGAAGTGCACGCGGTGCTGGAGCAGGACTTTCGCGGGCACAACATGGCCAAGGCGGGGGTGGAGATGGGGATGTGGGGGGTCGAGGCCGAGCGGCTGCAGATCCCGCTGGCCCGCCTCATCGGCGGGACGCGCGAGCGCATCCCGGTGGGGATTTCGTTAGGCATCCAGGCGTCGCCGGACAAGCTGGTGGAGAAGGCGCGCGCGGCCCTGGCCGAGGGGTATCGCAAGATCAAGATCAAGATCAAGCCGGGGAAGGACGTGGAGTACGTGCGCGCGGTGCGCGCGGCGTTTCCCGACGCCCCGATCATGGCCGACGCCAACAACGCCTACACGCTCGAAACCGCCGATGCGCTGGTGGCGATGGACGACCTGAACCTGATGATGTTCGAGCAGCCGCTCGACTGGGAGGACATCGTCCGGCACGCCGAGCTGCAGCGCCGCCTCAAGACGCCGGTCTGCCTGGATGAGTCAATCACCTCGCTCGCCCGGGCGCAGGACATGGTGACGCTCGACGCGGGGCGCATCATCAACATCAAGCCGGGGCGCGTGGGGGGCTTTGGCCCGTCGCTGGCCATCCACGACTTCTGCGAATCGCGCGGGATCCCGGTGTGGTGCGGCGGGATGCTGGAGAGCGGGATCGGGCGCGCGTACAACGTGGCGCTCGCTTCGCTCCCCAACTTCCAGAAGCCGGGCGACGTGAGCCCGAGCGCGCGCTACTGGGCGCGCGACGTGGTGACGCCGGAGTGGACCATGTCGCCGGATGGCTACGTGACCGTCCCGCTCGATCGCGCGGGGATCGGGGTCACGGTCGACCTGGACCGGATCGACGACCTCACGGTGCGACTGGAGCGCGTGGGTGAGTAGTTCGCCGGTGGTGATCAGCACGCCGACGACGGGGGTCCCGATCCACCTCGACGCCCCGGCGCGGGCGCGGGATCGCTTCACGCACGACGAACTGGCGCGCCTGGTGGCGCTGCGCCGGGAGCTGCATCGCCACCCGGAGCTGTCGTGGAAGGAGTACGCGACCTCGGACCGACTCGCTGCGGTCGCCGAGTCGTTAGGCGGGACGGTGACGCGCGTGGCGAACACCGGGATCGTGGCGCGCTTCAAGGGGCGCGATCCGCTCGCGCCGGTGGTGGCGGTGCGGGGCGACATCGACGCCCTCCCCATCCACGAGGAGACTGGACTCGACTACGCGTCTGCCGTCCCGGGCGTCATGCACGCCTGCGGGCATGACGTGCACGCCACGTGGGCCATCGGGGCGGCGATGGACCTCGTGCGCCACCCGGCGCGCGGCGACGTCCTCGTCGTGTTGCAGCCGGCGGAGGAAATCGGCGCCGGCGCGCCCGCCATCCTCGCCAGTGGTGCGCTGGACGGCGTGGCGGCGATCTTCGGCGGGCATGTCGACCGGCGCTTCGACGTGGGGCAGGTCATCGCCGAGCCCGGCCCGCTGGCCGCCTCGGCCGACAGCTTCCAGATCACCCTCGTGGGGCGCGGCGCGCACGGCGCGCGCCCGCACGAGGCGGCCGACGCCGTCGTCGCTGCCGCCGCGGTCATCACGGCGCTGCAGACCATCGTTGCCCGTCGCCTGGACCCCGCCGCCCCCGCCGTGTGCACCGTGGGGAGCGTACACGCCGGGGTCGCGCCTAACGTGATTCCCGAGACGGCCACGCTCACCGGGACGCTGCGGGCAATGGACCCGGACACGCGGCGACGCCTGGGCGAGGAGGTGACGCGACTGGCCACGCAGGTGGGAGAGGCGTACGGCGTGCGCGCCGAGGTGTCGCTCGAACTGGGCACGCCGCCGATCGTGAACCCGGTGCGCGAGGCGGCATGGGCGCGGCAGGCGGCCACCACGGTGTTGGGCGAGCACGCGGTCGTCCCCTTCGGGATCACGAACATGGGGGGCGAGGACTTCGCCTTCTACATGGAGAAGATCCCGGGGTGCTTCTTGCGCATCGGCGCGCGCGAACCGGGCGGGGCGTCGATCGCCGCACATTCGCCGCGCTTCTACGCCGCCGACGGCTCGATCCTGGTGGGGGCGGCGGTGCTGGCGGAGTGTGCGCGCCTGGCGAGCGAGGCGCTGGCGAACGCCTGACACCACGCCGCATCGCCACCGAACGTCACGCCCCAACTCCACGCAGCCGCGCGATCGCCAAACGCGATCGTGCAGCGCGCTACCTGAGCCACCCTCCCAGGTCGCGGGCAATCGACTGCAGCATGGCCGGTGTGAGCGACATCGTCACGCGACGCTTCTGGTCCGCATCGACGACTTGCACCTGGTACGCCGCCGAGGGATCGGCGAAGTCGGAGGGATGGAAGACGTAGATCCCGGCGTTGGGGACGCTCTTGCGGTCGCGCTTGTACGCGTCCGGGTTGCCGACGGCGTGGATGGTCTGGCTCTCGAGCGGGATGAGCGGCGTCCCGTTGCGGGTGATGCTCATGGAGTAGAAGTCGCCCTTCCTGGCATCGAGCGGCTTGTCGGGGCGCTGCGGATAGGCGGCCTTGTCGGGAGAGACTTCGAGGATGACCACGGCACGCCGCTCCTCGCGGTAGTCGCGCCACGCCTTCCACTCCAGCAGCGGATCGGGAGGGCCGGCGGGGGTCCTGGCGCCGATGTCGAACGGGTTGTCCGACGGCGCCGGCGCCGACTTCGCCATGCGCCAGGCCAGCAGCTGCGGCGTCATGGCCAGCACGTCGAAGCCGCCCTGCGTGACGCGGTACTGCTGGAGGTCGACGCTTCCCGCCTCGGCGGCGGCGATTGCATCTGACGGAACGGGGCGCGCCGGCCACGAACGGGTGAGCGTGGTGTCGGGGACGATCGCCGCCGCCGCGCCGCGCGCCGTGTGCAGGAGCGAACGCAGGGCGCCGGCGCCGACAATCGCGGTGCTCCCCCGGCGGCGGGTGACGATGCCCGCCACCCCACCGGTCCTGGGGTTGAGGACAGGGGCACCTAACGCCGCGTTGCCCACCGCCCCCGCCGCGGCGAGCGTGGTGCCGCTCACCCTGGCAACGACCACCGGCTGCTGCGTCACGGTGCTGCGCCCCACGACACGCAGCGCAAGGAGCGAGTCGCCCACCGCGGCCGCCGTGGCCGTCGTGTCGCGCCGCCCCACGTCGAGCGTCCGGCAGCGCCGGCAGCGGCGTGGGGAGACGACAAGTGCCGCGACGCCGTTGGCGCTGTCGATGGAGGCAACGCTGGCCTTCACCGAGTGTTCGCCGTCGATGAAGACGTCCACGCGCTGGTCGGGGGGGACGAGCGACGCGGCGGTGAGGAAGATGCCTGCCGAGTCGACCAGGAAGGCGCTCCCACGCCCTGCCGATGACGTCACGAAGAGGACGCCGCTGCGCGCGCGCTGCACGTACTCGCTGTCGGCGCCCGCGGCCGCCGGCAGCGTCGCGGACGGTGCGCTGTCGCTCGCACTGGGCGCTACCTCGCTGACAATCGAGTCCGTGGCGGCACTGACCGCCGGGGGCTGCTCCCCCTTTCCTCCCAGCATCTTCGTGGCGGCGAAGCCGAGGACCGCGATGCCTAACGCGGCTGCGGCCAGCATCCCCAACTTCCCGCCCCGGGCAGCGGCCGGCCGCTCGCTCGGTGGCGAGAGGTGCCTCGCGTCGGCACCGTCGCCCACCGCCGGGAGCGGGGTGGTGGCGCCGGCGTGGCGCACCTTCACGGTCGGCGTGGCCTTTGTCACGTCCGGCGCCGGCTCGATGGCGCGGGATGCCGCCGTCTCGACCGTCGGCGCGCGACGTTCTCCCGTGTCGCCGTCGCCCGCCACGCCGGGCGTTGCGGCTGGCGACACGGTCGTGGGCGGGAGCGTGGGGCGCGGAATCGCCTGCGACTCGCTGGGCGGGGTCACCACGCTCACCGAGCGCTCCCCCGACGTGGGCGTGGGATTGAGCGAACCGCGCACCGCCGACATCGAGCGCACCGGCGTGGAGCTGTCGATCGCCATCCCGCCACGGCTCGGCGTCGCCATGCGCTGCGAAAGGAGGAGGAGGTACGCCTGGTCCTCCTCGGTCAACGGCATCTCGCTCACCGCACCATCGAGTTCTGCCACGAACTCCATCGCGTCTGCATAACGAGCCGACGGTTCGACGTCGAGCGCACGGTCAAAGGCCGCCTGCAGCCCGGCCGGCCACTCGACCTCGGGGAGCACCTCGCCGAGGGCGCGCGGCTTGCCCAGCATGCGCGCCATGAGCGCGTCGCCCCCCCCGCTCGCCTTGAAGGCGCTCGAGCCCGTGAGGACGCGGAAGGCAATGAGCGCGAGGGCGTACAGGTCCGAACGCTCGTCCAGGACATCGCCCGTCAGCTGCTCGGGGCTCATGTAGTCCGGCGTGCCGACGATCATCCCCGTCGACGTGAACTGCTGCGTCCCGCGGCTCATCATCCGCGCGATCCCGAAATCGACCAGCTTGACCAGGTCGGTCCCGGCGCGCGTGCGCGCGACCATGACGTTGTCCGGCTTCAGGTCGCGATGGAGAATCCCCATCCCGTGCGCGGCGACCAGCGCCTCCGACGTCTGCCGAATGATCTCCACCGCGCGCACCGTGTGCAGCCGCCCCTCGCGGTCCAGGATCGACGAGAGCGGTTCGCCGGGCACGAACTCCATCGCCAGGTAGATCATCCCGTCCGACGTCTCGCCGAAGTCGTAGATCTGGGCGACGTTGGGATGTGAGATCTGCGAGGCATTCTCCGCTTCACGGTGGAAGCGCGATACCGCCACCGGATCGCCCAGCATCCACGAGCGCATGAGCTTGACCGCCACCTTGCGCTTGATGCGCACGTGCTCCGCCAGGTACACCTCGCCCATCCCCCCTTCGCCCAGGCGCTCCTTCACCAGGTAGCGATCGGCCAGCACCGTCCCGATCAGCGCGTTGGCACCACTGCCGGACGCGACCAAGGCCGCGCCGTCGATCGTGCAGAACCGATCGTCGTCGCCGTACTCCTTACCACATTGCGGGCAGAGCTTGGCCACCTTTCTTGAGAAGACGAGAGGACGGGAGGACGAGAGGACGAGAGGGGGGAGGCGGGGCGATCAGGGTGGGAACAGCAAAGTAAGGGCCGGAGGGCAGCTATTGAGCGTTCCGGATCAACTGCGCCCAGAATCTGATCCCGTGCGCGAAGTCCGCCAGCGGCGCCCGCTCATTGGTTCCATGCCCTCCCGAGATGAGCGCCGAAGGCCAGGAGGACGGTGCGTGTGGGCGCGAAGCCCTGGGCGAGGAGGAGGTCGACCCCTTCCAGGATGCCGATGACCGATGCCTTGTCGTCGAATGCCGCGTCGGGGGGCACGACGGGCGCCGGATGCGGGACGAGTCGCGTGGCGCGCCAACTACCGATTTCGCCCAGGGCAACGACGACCAGGGCGAATACGGCGAGCAGTTTCCTGATCACGGTGCGTTGGATCGGAGGGAGCGATTACCGAACGACGGTGCCATCCCATCCCGGGCCGCGCAGTGCGCGACCGGGGCGGGCGTTGGTGTGGCGCCCATCGCGCAGGACGCGGACGCCGTTGACCCACACCTGCTCGACGCCGGTGGAGAGTTGGTGCGGCTGCTGCGGCGTGGCGCGGTCGATGATGGTGGCGGGGTCGAAGATGACGACGTCGGCGAACAGCCCTTCGCGCAGGAGGCCGCGATCGCGCAGCGCCAGGCGCGAGGCCACGGCGCCGCTCATGCGCCGCACGGCATCCTCGAGGGTGAGGAGGTGCTGTTCGCGCACGTAGCGCCCCAGGATGCGCGGATAGGTCCCGTAGGAGCGTGGGTGCACGACGATGGTGGTGCTGTCGGGATCGACGCCGCCGGCGTCGGAGCCGATGGAGACCCAGGGGGACTTGAGCTGCATGCGCACGTTCTCCTCGGACATGGTGAAGTTGATCTTGTCGAGGTCGTGCCCTTCGGCGAGGATCAGCTCGATGACGGCATCGGGCCAGGGGCGGTTCATCGCGGTGGCAATGTCGGCGAGGTACTTCCCTTCGTACTGCTTGTGCTCGGCCCTGGTGAACCCGCCGATCATGTACGCGCCGGGCCCTTCCAGCTGGCAGAGCGGCGCCCCGTTCATGTCTGTCATCTCGCGCACGATGCGCGCGCGTGTGTCAGCATTCCGCAGGTTGTCCATCAGCTTCCCGTTCTCGGCGGCCCAGTCGGGGAAGCACTCGCCCAGGTTGTTGCCGGAAAAGGGATAGGGGTACATGGTGGCGGCAACGTCGAAGCCGGAGGCGCGCGCCGAGTCGATCCTGGCGACCATGGCGGGCGCCTTGCCCCAGTTGCGGCGGTTCGACGCCTTGAGGTGATAGATGTCGACGCGCACGCCGCCCTCGCGCCCGATGCGGAAGGCCTCGTCCATGGCCTGGAAGAGCGAGTCGTCCTCCGAGCGCATGTGGGTGATGTAGCCCCCCTGGAAGGGGGCCATGGCCTTCGCCATCTCGACTAACTCGCCGGTGCTGGCGTACGACCCTGGCGGGTAGATGAGTGCGGTGGAGATGCCGAAGGCGCCGTCGGCCATGGCGCGCCGGACGACCGCGCGCATCGTGTCCGATTGCGAGGCGTTAGGCATCCCGGGCGCCTGCCCCATGACGTACGCGCGTACGGTGGTGGCGCCAAGGTAGGATCCGGCGTTGACCGAGATCCCGTTGCGCTCCATGGCCGTGAGCCAGGCGCCAAAGCCGCGGGAACCGTGAAAGCCGGGCTGCAGTGCCGCGCGCCTGGGGGCGAAGGCGTCGGCGCCGAGGAGCGTGTCGACGTGCGCATTGGCCGGCGCGGGGGTCGTCGCTTC
The DNA here is from genome assembly GCA_020852815.1 of Gemmatimonadaceae bacterium. Taxonomy (NCBI): domain Bacteria; kingdom Pseudomonadati; phylum Gemmatimonadota; class Gemmatimonadia; order Gemmatimonadales; family Gemmatimonadaceae; species Gemmatimonadaceae bacterium. Next base: position 57,077 of record JADZAN010000005.1, read on the forward strand.
GCCGAGTATCTCGCTCGTGACGCCCTGCGTGACCTTGGAGAGGACGCGTCCATCCTGCCAGAGGAAGGCATCCCACGAGTGGGACTGGATGTCGATGAAACCCGGGGCTACGACGCGATTGCGAGCGTCGATGCGTTCCCGCGCCGTGGCGTTGCGCAAGCCGCCGGCAATGGTGATGGCGGCGATGCGGTCGCCGCGAATGGCGAGGTCGCCGGCGAACCACGGATTGCCGCTCCCGTCAACGATGCGCCCGTTCTCGATGATGACGTCATAGGGAGCGCGGTCGGGGACGAGCCGCGGCGCAGGGCCACGGCTACACGCCGCGAGCATGAACGCCGCGAACACCGGGGCGATCCGGATCGTCCCACGAAGGGCGCGCGAATGGGAGGACATGTCGGGTTTGGGGGCGCGATGGGGGCGGGTAGTGCTTTTCTCGCGCCGGAAGGGTACGATATCTGTCGCCTGCTGGCCATCACCCCCTTGGATGCCACGCGCACCCGCCCCGGCGGGGGAGGTTCAATTCGTGATGTACACACGCCCATCGCGCCCCGGTTCCGGTCAGCGCGCTGTTGTCGTCGCCGTCTTTCTCGCCTGCCTAACGGCGCTCCCCGCCGCGGCGCAGAAGGGCGAAGTCGGGACCGGCGGGATCAAGGGGATCGTGCGAGACTCCAGCGGTGCCGCGGTGGAAGGGGCGCAGGTATCGGTGAAGGGGGTGGACATCCACGGCGAGAGCGGCGCGGGGGGTGAGTTCCTCTTCGCCAAGGCCAATGCCGGAGCGCTGACGATCCAGGTGCGACGCATCGGCTTCCTTCCCGAAACGGCCACCGTGAACGTCCTTGCCGGGACGACCATCAACGCGGAGTTCACGCTCAGGCGCGTCGTGGTGGCGCTCACCCCGGTGGTGATCACGGGGCGTCGCGAGATTACGGGGCGCATGGCCGGCTTCTACCAGCGCCTGTCGCGTGGACACGGGCACTTCTTCACGCGCGAGCAAGTGGACAGGCGCAACCCGGCCAACATGACGGACCTGTTCCGCATGATTCCCGGGGTGAGAGTCGACTCGCGCGGCTTCAACAACCATGTGCGCTTCCGCGGCGCCCGCTGCGCCCCGCTCACCTGGCTCGACGGGTCGCCGCTCTATGCGGGCGAATTCGACCTCGACTCGGTGGATCCGCGCTCGTTCGAGGGGATCGAGATCTACAGCGGCGCGGCGTCGGTTCCCGCCGAGTTCCAGGGGAACCGCTCGCTGTCCAGCGCTTGCGGGACGATCATCCTCTGGTCCAAACAGGGAGAGCTGCGCCCCAAGAAGCGGAAGAAGGGCGACCTCTCACCGGCCGCCGAGATCGCGCAGGCGGTGCAGCAGCTCTCCGTCTTCACCCCCGACCAGGTGGACCAGCAGGCGCGCGTGGACTCCACGCGGCTGCAACGCCCGGTGTATCCGGACTCGCTGTACACCAACATGGTGCCGGGGCGCGTGCTGGCGGAGTTTGTCGTGGACGCGAAGGGCTCGGTGAACCTCGACACCTTCAACGTGGTGACCACGACGCACCCCGGCTTCATCGAGTCGGTGCGCATCTCGCTGCGCGACCAGGCGTTCTACCCGGCGGTGCGCAAGGGGCAGCCGGTGCAGCAGGTGGTGCAGCTCCCCTTCACGTTCATTCCCGACTCGACGGCGTTGCGCAAGCGTTAGGCGACGGTCGAGGCGGCCTTCGCCTCGGCCTCGGCACGCTGTTCCTCCTCCTCGTCCTTCATCCACTGCGGGATGGCCACCGCCATGCCCATGGCATGGAAGCCCTTGTCGACGTAAACCGTGGCGCCGGTGATTCCGCTGGCCAGAGGCGAGGCGAGGAAGGCGGCGGTGTGCCCCACTTCCATCGCCGACAGCTCGTTGGTAAGCGGCGCGTTGAGGCGATAGTAGGAGACCATCTTCTCGACGATCCCGATGGCGCTGGCGGCGCGCGAGGCCAGTGGGCCGGCGGAGATCGTGTTGACGCGGATGCCCCAGCGGCGCCCGGCCTCGAACGAGAGCTGGCGCGTGTCGGCTTCGAGGGCGGCCTTGGCGGTGGACATCCCGCCGCCGTAGCCGCGCACCACGCGCTCGGCGGCGAGGTACGAGAGCGATAGGACCGAGCCGCCGCGGTTCATCAGCGGCGCGAGGTTGCGCGTGAGGGAGACCAGCGAGTAGGCGCTGGTGCCGACGGCGGCGAGGTAGCCGGCGCGCGAGGTATCGACCAGCGCCTTGCGCACCTCCGGGCCATTGGCGAGGGAGTGGACGACGATGTCGAGCCCTCCTTGGCCAAAGTCGGCGGCGATGGCGTTGGCCATCCCCGTGATGGAGAAGTCGCCGACGTCCTTGTACCGCTTGCTGCTGCGGATGTCGTCGGGGGCGTCATCGAGCGTGTCGTACGCGGCATCGAGCGGGTAGATCTGCTTGAACTGCAGCAGTTCGCCGTTGGAGAGTCGACGCGAGTCGTCGATTTTCCCGCGATCGAGGAGGTTGCGGAAGATGTTGAGCGCAGGGGGCCAGGTGGCGACGACGATTTCCGCGCCGGCCTCGGCCATGGCCTTGGCAATCGCGAAGCCGAACCCGTTGTCGTCGGCGACGCCGGCCACGAGGGCGCGCTTGCCGGTGAGGTCGATGGAGAGCATGGAGAGGTATATGTCCCGGTCCAGGGGGGCGTCGCAAGTCGGGTGGGGGCGCTGTCCGTCCCCCTTCACGGGGGCTTCGCGACAACTTAAGGTGCGGAGGCCGCCGGCCGCTGGCGGTGCCCCTCACCCGCGCTCACATGAGCGCCATCCCGAGCGCGTCCATGACCACCGAGCAGGCGACGCCGAACCTTTCGTTGACGGCGCTGTACGAGGCGCCGCCCTCGCTGTCGCCGACGACCGATGAAGATGCGGTGCAGTTTGTGGCGCTGGCGGCGCGCGCGTACGCCGCGGTGGACGAGGTCCCGGCGCGGACCGAGGAGGGGCTCGAGTATCTCGCGCGCCACCTGGGCTTCACCGCCGACTGCACGGCGACGGCGACGGCGATCTTCCTGACGTTGTCGAAAGGGGGGCGTCGATGGACCGAGGTAATCCGCGTGCGCGCCTCGAGCCCCGACTTCACGCGCGCGGTGGCGCTGCATCGTGTGCTGGAGCGCGTGGCCAAGAACGAGATCACCCCGCATGATGCCGCCGAGCGTTTGACGTCGCTCCTGGCCTGGCGCGCGAGGTCGAGCATGTTGCTCGACACGCTCGCGGGGGCGCTGTTGAGCGCATCGTCGGCGCTCCTGTTGCGCGCCGACCTGCCGGAGATGGGGCTGGTGGCGCTGCTGGGGGCGACGGTGGGGGCCGTGCTGCACCTGGTGGCTGGTCGCGAGACGCTGATGCCGTTGGCGACCGTGCTGCTGGCGGCGATGGCGTCGGGGGCGGCGTTCGGCTTTGACCGGTTGCACATGGCCGACATCCGTCCCGTGCCCGTGCTGGTGGCGTCGCTGGTGATCCTGCTGCCGGGGTGGCGGCTGACGGTGTCGATGAGCGAGCTGGCGCAGGGGCACTGGACGGCGGGGTCGGGGCGTTTCCTGGCGGGGGTGGTGACGCTCCTGCTGCTGGTGGTTGGCGTGGTGGTGGGGCAGCAGGCGGTGGCGTCGAGCGAGAAGGCGCGATTGATCCTGCCGGCGGCGGCCAACCTTCCGGCGTGGATTCGCGTCCTGTCGCCACTGGCGGCGGGGTTGTCGATGACGCACTTGTTCAACGCGCGGCGGCGCGATGCGCCGTGGATCATGCTCATCTGCGTGATCACGTCGCTGGTGGCCTTCGGCGGGGGGATCCTCCTCGGCTCCAACGCCGGCGCGTTCGTGGGGGCGTTCACGGCAACGGCGGCGAGTATCCTGCTGGCGCGTCGCCTGCGCCTTCCGTATGCGGTGTTGCAGCAGCCGGCCACCGTGCTCCTGGTGCCGGGAACGATCGGCTTCCTCAGCTTCGGATCGTTGGTGGACCAGAACGTGAACCGTGCAATCCAGACGGGGTTTCTCATGCTCATGGTGGCGCTGACGTTGTCCATCGGGTCGTTGCTGGCGCGTGTGGCGCTGCGGCAGGGGATGGCGCGCGAGTACCAGCGGTGAGCGAGCTGCGGGAGGAGACGCCGCTCCCGCGCGATCGCGAGCCGCTCGCGCGGGAGCTCGAGCCGCTCGCGCGGGAGGTCGAGCCGCCGTTGCGCGAGCTCGAGCGGTCGTCGCGCGACGTCGAGTCGCTCGGGCTGGCCAACGCCCCCGCCTCGCTCCCGCCCACAGCCGAGCGGACGCGCACCTTCGCGCGCGGGCTGTGGCGCATTGCGGCTGCCGACGTCTCGGCGGACAACCGCGTGCAACTGCTTGCCGACGGCGCGACCACGTTCGACGCGATGATCGCGGCGATTGGCGAAGCTTCCACGCGCGTCGACTTCGAGGGGTACATCTTTCGCGACGACGAGGTCGGGGTGCGCTTCAAGGAGGCGCTCATCGAGGCGGCGATGCGAGGTGTGCAGGTACGGTTGCTGGTGGACTGGGTGGGGCGGATGGGGACGCCCCTGCGCTTTTTCGGGGAGATGGCGAAGCACGGCGTGGTGGTGAAGCTCTTCTCGCCGCCGGGTTTTCATCGTTGGGGGGGGATCCTGCCGCGCGATCACCGCAAGCTGGTGGTGGCCGACGGCGCCGTGGCGGTGACTGGGGGGATCGGGATCGGGCGGGAATGGAAGCACGGTGTGCTTCGGCGCAAGCGTTCGCCGTGGCGCGACACCGCGGTGCGCATAGCCGGGCCGGCGGCGGTGGACATGCAGGACTCGTTCGAGCGGATGTGGGCGCGCGCCCATCAGGGGCGCCCCAAGGGAGTCCGCCTCATCCGTCGCCCCAGCGCCTCGCACCTCGACCCGCAGGTGGACCCGCCGTCGCTGGTGGGGATCGTCGAGGGGGAGCCGGGGCGCATGCGCGCGTCGCGCGGGCTGCAGATGCAGGCGTTGAATGCGGAGCGCACCATCTGGATTGCCAGCGCCTACTTTGCGCCGTCGCTGGGGATGGTGGAGGCGCTGGCCGGCGCGGCGCGAGACGGTGTCGACGTGCGCATTCTCGTCCCGTCGCGCTACGACCATCCGTGGCTGCGCACCATCATCTCCCCGTTCTACTCCCGCCTCTTCAAGCACGGCGTGCGCATCTGGGAGTGGCGCGGCGAGATGATGCACGCCAAGACCAACGTGGTCGACGGCCGCTGGGTGCGTGTCGGATCGACCGACTTCAACCTGCTCGGCGTGGCGATCAACTACGAACTGGACGCCGTGATCGAGGATGCGACGCTGGGTGAGCAGGCGGAGGCGATGTTCCTCGAGGACTTGCATCGGGCGCGGGAGATTCGCTGGCGGAGCACACGCACTGTGTGAGAGGACGAGAGGACGAGAAGACGAGAGGACGAGAAGCCTGCCCCAGCGAAGGCTGGGGACGAGGTGCTTGTCCAGGGGCGAGGGCTTGGGGGGGTGGGGCCGTGGTGGGGCGGGACTCGCGCGCGTTGGACAGCGAACTCGTCCAACTGTCGGCGGAGGTTGTGGAGGGGGCAGCCTTCTCGGGGCCTCGTCTTCACCGTATGATCTCGCGTCCCCCCAAACGGATGGTTCCCATGCGGTTCGCTCGTGTGATGTGTGTGCTGCCGGCGGTGTCGCTGGTCGCTGCGGCCGGACTTCTTCCTGCACAGGAGAAGGCGGTCGACACCCTCCTGACCGTCAACCACTACCTGGACTTCGAGACCGTTGGCGCGCCGCAGCTTTCACCTGACGGGGCGCGGATCATCTACACGCGACGGTCGGTGGACAAGCAGAAGGACACGTTCGAGTCGGCGTTATGGATCATGAACGCCGACGGATCGGAGAACCGCTTCCTCGCGCGCGGTGGCGATGCGACCTGGTCGCCCGACGGGACGCGCATTGCCTACATCGGCGAAGGGCAGCCGGGGGGCGCGCAGGTCTTCGTGCGCTGGATGAACGCCGAGGGAGCCACGTCGCAGGTGACGCGCGTGGAGCGCGCGCCGGGCGACCTCGCCTGGTCGCCCGACGGGAAGTGGATCGGTTTCGCGATGTTCACCCCAAAGGCCGAGAGCTGGGCGATCGACATGCCGGCCGCGCCGCCGGGGGCGCAGTGGACACCGTCGCCGCGCTATGTCAACACGGTGCACTATCGCGCCGACCGGCGCGGCTTCCTCGATCAGGGATTCGTGCACCTCTTCGTCGTCCCGGCCGACGGTGGCACGGCGCGGCAGTTGACGAAGGGGGACTGGAACGCCGGCTCGCGCTTCGATGGCCAGCCGGGATCGGTGGGGTGGAGCTGGTCGGCGGACGGCGCATCGATCGTCTTCGACGGGTTGATGAGCAACGAGTCCGACAAGAACTACCGCGACTCCGACATCAACGTGGTCGACGTGGCGACGGGGGCGATGCGGAAGCTGACGACGCAACGTGGCAGTTGGTCCAACCCGGTGGTATCGCCTAACGGGGAGTGGATCGCCTTCAGCGGCTACCCGCACACCGAGGACACGTATCACGCGTCGGAGCTCTACGTCATGCGGCGCGACGGCTCGGGGATGAAGAAGATCTCCGGGACGCTGGACCGCGACATGGGGGAGATCTTCTGGGCGGGGGACAACAGCGGCGTCTACGTGAATGTGCAGGACCGCGGGTCGTCGCAGCTCTTCTTTGCCAGCGTGGCGGGAGCGGTGCGCCAGCTGAGCCAGGGGGCGCAGATGCTCGGCGTCTCATCGATCGCGAAGAATGGCCTGGTGGCCGCGGTGCGGTCGACGCCGACCGAGCCGGCCGACGTCGTCACCTTCGCCCTGGCAACCCCGCAGAAGGTGTCGCGCCTGACGAGTGTGAACGCCGACATCCTTGGCAACAAGCGGCTTGCATCCACCGAGGAAGTGTGGCTGACGTCGACCGGCGGGACGAAGGTGCAGGGGTGGATCGTCAAGCCACCCAACTTCGACGCGTCGAGGAAGTGGCCGATGATCATGGAGATCCATGGCGGCCCGCATGGGATGTACGGCGTCGGCTTCAGCTACATGTACCAGAACTTTGCCGCCAACGGCTACGTGGTGCTCTACACCAACCCGCGCGGTTCCACCGGCTACGGGACCGACTTCGGGCGCGCCATCAGCAAGCGCTATCCCGGTGTAGACTACGAGGACCTGATGGCTGCGGTCGACACTGTCGTGGGGCGCGGCTACATCGACACCTCACGGATGTACGTGGGCGGCTGCAGCGGTGGCGGCGTGCTCTCGGCGTGGATCGTGGGACACACCAATCGCTTCGCCGGCGCGGCGGTTCGATGCCCGGTGATGAACTGGATCTCCTTTGCCGGCAACGCCGACGTCCCCTTCTTCACCAACGGCTGGTTCGACAAGCCGTACTGGGAAGATCCCAGGCCGTGGCTCGACCAGTCGCCGCTGATGTACGTCGGCAACGTCACCACGCCCACGGTGATCATGACCGGTGAACTGGACCTGCGCACGCCGATGTCGCAATCGGAGGAGTTCTACCAGGCGCTCAAGCAGCGTGGCGTGCCGACGGCATTGCTGCGCTTTCAGGGTGAGTATCACGGCACGAGCAGCAAGCCGAGCAACTTCCTGCGTACGCAACTCTACATGATGAGTTGGTACCAGCAGCACCGGCGGAATGCGATGTAGCAGAGGACGAGAAGACGAGAAGACGAGAGGACGAGATCGCCATTCCCCCGGGGGGCGGCACCTCGTCCTCTCGTCCTCTCGTCTTCTCGTCCCCAGCCTTCGCTGGGGCAGGCTTCTCGTCTTCTGCTACTTGATGCCGATCGCCAGCCCGGCGCGCAGGACGAGGTTGCTCCCGTTACCGCTGGAGCCTTCAACCTTGGTCTTGCCGACGCCGGCGATGTCGACTTCAACGTCGCTGAACTTGATGAGGCCGTAGGTCGCGCCGAGGTCGAGGTTCACCTTGGGCGAGAGGCGAATCAGGACGCCGCCGCCGCCATTGACCTGCGCGCCGCTGGCGCTCGCCGAGACCGCGGTCCCGTTCACATCCAGGTCGAGTGACTGTTGCAGGAAGGCCAGTCGCGCCGACAGGTACGGGGCAAACTGCGAGCTGCCGACGTCGAGGACTCGGCGAGGTTCGAAGAAGATCCCGGACAGGGTCACGGTCTCTTCGCCGAGCGTGGCGTCATCGAACTTGTGGGACGATCCCTGCAGCCCGAAGCCGTATGACCAGGCGCTGGGGGTGATGCGGAACTGCGCCTCGAGCCCGACGCCGCTCTTGAGGCCATCGTAGGCCTCGCCGAAGGTACCGACGAAGATACCGGACGCCTGCACCGAGTAGCGCTGGGCCGACTGGGCCGCGGCGGCGGTGGGGAGCGTGGTGAGGGCGGCGAGGGAGAGAGTGGCGAGTGCCGCCAGCATGCGACGCGGACGGGCGTTGATCGAGGGCAAGTGCATGCGATTCATGGCGTTGACCCGGGGCGAAGGGGTGACGTGGGGGTGCGGCGCGCGGCGCGACACAGCGTGAGGAGCGACGAGGACCGCGGTCGTCTGGGTCCCTCACCACCTCACGCGCGGCGGTCCCGGATTTCAGCTCATCTGCAGCCCGGCGACGCTGGCCCAGCCGGGCGCCTCACGCCCTCCGCGACCGTCGATGGGAGGGACGAAAGAGCCGATAAGTGATACGCCTGCGCTTGTCAGGTAGCGGGCTGCTGCAGAGGATTGGTATGGACTGGCCCGCTTCGTGCCATTCAGAGAGAGCGCCTCCCGCCCCGTGCTCGCGCCGTGACCTCCTCCCACCCTCCCCACTCCTCGCGAGAGCCCGTCATGCCACCCACCCCGGCTGGCGCTCCGCCCACGCACGACGTGACGCGCCTGCTGCTGGAACTGCAGCACGGGCAGGACGGCGCGTCGGATCAGCTCGTGCGGCTCGTCTACTCCGAGCTGCACGACCTCGCGGTGCACTACATGCGCAACGAGCGCGCCGACCACACGTTGCAGCCGACGGCTTTGGTCCATGAGGCCTACATGCGCCTCGTGGACCAGCGCAACGCGACCTGGCAGAACCGCTCGCACTTCTTCGGGATTGCCGCGCAAGCCATGCGGCGCATCCTCGTGGACCATGCGCGCCGCAAGCGCGCCACCAAGCGCGAGGGGGGGGAGCGCGTGACGCTCGACGAGTCGGTGGCCGAGGCCCCGCAACGCTCGGTGGACCTCATCGCCCTCGATGATGCCCTGCTCAAGCTCGCCGCGCTCGACCCGCGACAGGCCAAGGTCGTCGAGCTGCGCTACTTCGGTGGGTTGGACATCGAGCAGGTGGCGGAATCGCTGGGGATCTCGCCGGCCACCGTGAAGCGCGACTGGACCTTCGCGCGCGCCTTCCTGCAGCGGGAGATGGACGGGCCGTGAGCGACGGGCGGGGGGCGATGCCGGCACCGTCGAATCCGACGCCCATCACGCCCACGCGCCTGGCGCGCATCCGGGAGCTGTTCGACTCGGCGCTCGAGATGCCGACCGAGGCGCGTTCGGACTACCTCGCGCGTGCCTGTGGTGACGACCGCACGTTGCGCGCGGAGGTGGAGAGCCTGCTCGCCGCGCTCGATCGCGGGAGTGCCACGTGGGATCGCCCGTTAGGCAGCGTCCTCGCCGACGCCGCCGCCATGGGCGACGACGAGGCGGCGGTGGGGCGCCGGATCGGGGCTTACGAGCTGACGCGCCTGATTGGCTACGGCGGGATGGGGGCCGTCTACGAGGGCGTCCGCGCCGATGACCAGTTCCAGAAACGCGTCGCCCTCAAGTTCCTCCGCCGCGGCCTCGAGGGCGACCTCGCCATCCGCCGCTTCCGCTACGAACGCCAGATCCTCGCCCACCTCAACCACAAGAACATCGCCGCCCTCCTCGACGGCGGCGTCACCCCCGACGGCCAGCCCTACATCGTCATGGAGTTCGTCGATGGCCTCCCCATCACGACCTTCGCCACCCAGCGCCGTCTCGACATCCCCCAGCGCCTCCAGCTCCTGCGCCAGGTCTGCGCCGCCGTCCAGCACGCCCACCAGCACCTCGTCGTCCACCGCGACCTCAAGCCCGGCAACATCCTCGTTGCCACCGACGGCACCGTCAAGCTCCTCGACTTCGGCATCGCCCGCCTCCTGCGCGAGGGCGAGGGGGCCGACCAGCTCCCCCCCACCCAGGGCGGCGCCCACGCCTTCACCCCCGACTACGCCTCCCCCGAGCAGGTCCGCGGCCTCCCCGTGGCCACCTCCTCCGACCTCTACTCGTTAGGGGTCATTGCCTGCGA
>JADZAN010000006.1 GCA_020852815.1 Gemmatimonadaceae bacterium
AGCACTCCAGCGGGGGGAGTGTGCGCCGCGGGGCGATCACCAAGACGGGCAACGCGCATCTCCGGCGCGTGCTGGTCGAAGCGGGGTGGGCGTATCGCCGCGGCCCGGCCACCACCGGCGCCCTGCGACACCGTCAGGCGGACCAACCGCCGGGCGTGGTCGTCCTCGCGACCAAGGCGCAACACCGCCTGTGCCACCGCTACCGCACGTTAGTCGCCAAAGGGAAACCTCCGCTCTATGTCGCGACCCTCGTGGCCCGCGAACTGCTCGGCTTCATTTGGGCGAGCGGACGACGAGGTCGAAGCCGGCATGGCAAGCACAGGGGAGACGGAGGTCCGCCGCCTCGCGGCCTCATGTTGCACCATGGGTGATGCGCCTCGCTCGGACCTAACCGGCGGACAAGGCGCGTTCTGTCCCGGAGGCACCCTCCCTGCGTCATCACCGGAGCGCACGCCGTATTGCGTCGGCGCTCCGGTGGGGAGGCGAGACCGCGTGACTCGTATCAGTCGGGAGCCCCGGCCCGCTGCGCGAGACCGTTCGCGAGTACCACCTCGAACGGCGACGGTACGGCGACGCAGGTCCTGCGACGCCTAGCGTCGTGGTCGTTGCAGGAGGTCGGCAGATGGCATCGAGACTTCAACCCATTGGGCGGCCGTGAACTCGTTCAGCGCCCCCGCTGGTTGCAGGGCAATGCGGTCCAGGACAGCCTGTGCCCTTGCCTGTTCGACAGACGTCAGCACCCCAAGGGGCGTCACCACTGTCGTGCCACGCACTTGACGATCAAGCGCGCTGTCCGCTCGTACGCGTTTGAGCCATGCGAGCGCCGCCCCGAGTCGGGCCGCCGTGGCGTTCGACCGCTCGAGGATAACGCGGTCAACGGGATACGCGGCGGATCGGCGCCTGACCGCCAAGCCTCTTCGTCCGAGCCCGCCGTCGGGTATAACGGCGATCACGACAAGTTCGATGCCGCTTGGCCGGCTCGGGGCCGTGCCGAGTGCGGCCAGCTGTTGTCCGAGCGGTGTCGAGGGGTCGGCCCCGATGACCGCCCGTCCTGGCGTCAACAGGAGGCGCCGAAGGGAGTCACTCCCGGACCCCGAGATGTTCGCCAGCAGGGAGTCCGCGATGGCGCGTGTCATGTTGTATGTCGTGTCCCGACCCAAGGCGGCGGCCACGTCCGGCGTACGCTTCGCCGGCGTTGGGGGAACAGCCGGGTGCTCGTTCAGTCGGCACGCCGCGACCAGGAGTAGGGTCCCGATGCCGAGACGACGCCCGATCGCCGTGCTAGTAGTTGTATGGACCATAGCAGACCCAATCCTCCGTGTTGTCGCTCCAATACGTGATGTAACAGATGTAGTAGTAGTGCTCAGTGCCCGATCCCCCGCCCCCGCCGCCTCCCTCGCCGCCGCCGCCGCCGCCACCACCGCCGGACGTTGGGCATCCCGAGGGATCGTCTACGTGGCTGCCGTCCGCGCAGGTGACGAACTCGTCGGTTTGGGTCACACTGGCGATGGTCAGATTCTCGTAGTACTCATAGACATGGATCCACCATCCGGTCATGTCGATGCACTTCGTGCGTGTCGCAGAGGCCTTCATCTTCGACGTGGCGTGCCCTTCGCCCAGCACCGAATTGTAGAACCATCCCGGAGGGAAGCTGTACTTGGCGCGCGGGAGGGCGTCTTCGCCGGGGGACAGATGTTGAAGGACGACCGCCGTACCGTAGACCCAGTAGTCGATCCCGTAGACGGATGTCTGGCCGCCAAAGATTACGGAGGAAGGGCAGGGTCCGACGAACGGAGGGGCGGGGAAGAGGCGCGGCGCGGCGAGCGCCGCAGGCGCGCTCAAGAGCAACGCGACGAGCACCGTGGCAAGGCGCATGAAAGGGCGCGTGCCCGGCGAATCGTGTGGGCCGCGGACTCGCGCTGGGGCGAGGAGCGCCACACCCCTCTGCGCCCGGAGCGGCGGAGGTGACATCGCTGGAGCGGTCATCATCATCCTTGGTGGGTTATGGGTGAGCCAGAATCGCGAAGCCAAGCCATTGGCACATTCTCCCACGACGAATGGGTCGTCGCCCTTCGTGCTTTATCCGGGCGGAGCGCGGCCGAGGTCGAGGTGTGGCTCCAGGAGGCAGCGGACGCGGCACCCGGCGCGGGCGATCTGCGGATGCCGGCATTGACCCCCGCTGTTCTCTGGGCGTTGAGCCTCGGCGCCGACGCAACGCGCGACAAACTCCGGGCGCACTTGGCGGGGCTCTCGGACGAGTCGCGCCGCGCGCTGTGGCAGCACGAACCGCGATTGCAGGTCTGGTACGAGCAGGTTGCCTAGGCTGCGTACGCGCGTCGAGTGCGCAATGATCTTCTGTGGGACGCCGTGCAGCTGCGCGTGGACCCGCTTCGACTCGAGTCCTCACCAGCCGCCGCCGAGAATGCTCAGCAGGTCGACGTTTCCATGGATGCGAGTGTATTCGCCTGGTACCGAACAAGGGCACCATGGTGCCGAGCGAACCGAGCGTTGCAGCGTCCGTGTCGGTGCGAAGCAGGCGAAGGACTACGGATTCGCCGTGCAACGTGGGCACGGTGCTGACGCGGATGTCGAGTTCCGCCTCATTCAGGCGCATGCGGAGGCGCCCATCCTGGGGGCGACGTTGTTCGGCGATGTTGAGATCGGCCAGCAACTTCAACCGTGAGACGATGGCGGGTTGCATCTGCCGGGTCGGCGACTGCATCGCGTGCATCACGCCGTCGACGCGAATGCGCACGCTCATGCCCAAGGTCGCCGCCTCGAAGTGCACATCGCTGGCGCGGGCGCGGACAGCGTCACGGATGATGGTGTTGACGAGACGGATGACCGGTGGTTGCAGGGCAAGATCACGCGCATCTGCGATCGAGCTGCCACCCTCGTCATCGGCGCGCTCATCCTCGATACGCGCCGAGCGCTTCACTTCTGTTCCATCGAAGGAGGCCGTGATGGCGCGCTGGAGCATCTCGAGTTCGCAGTGCTCCTTGTGTAGCGGTCGGCCGTATAGGATGGCGAGATGTTCTTCTACATCTCGCTGGAGATCACCGTTGTATGCTACCCGCAGCTCGTTCTCCAGCGAGAGAGGCAGTACCCGGTAATAGCGGAGATACTCGGGCGAGAACGTGCTCTCGAGTGCAAGTGAACTCCGAAAGGACGCCTGGTCTCTGGAGCCAGTCATGTCGTCAGGAAGTGCATCCCGCGTGCCCGGCGCTGCACCTGGAGCCAACTCCTTGACGGCCATCGCCTTGGCGCACGATGTATCCGGCCGAGCGATGTCTTCCCGGACAACTCTGCCCGAGCACAAGTGTCACGGCCGATCAGTTTTGCGCTTTGCCTGCTTTGTGCCCCTCACGCCACCGTCCGCGGAATGGGCAGGACCAACCCAGCGTTCGCCTTCGTGCGCGCGCGTTCGGCGCCGTTCATCGCTGACCGAGACCGCGCAATCAACGAATGGGACGTAACTGCTGGCAAACACGCACGATGCAGAACTTCGAGCCTCCGGTGCACGACTTGCAATCAGGATGACCACTCATTCCCGGAGGGTTCACATGCGTCGCGAAGTGCTCTTCCTCTCGATCGCACTTGCCGGAGGCGTGGCGTCGCTGGCGGCCATGCCACGAGTAGTCTCCCATTCGTCGCTCGCCGCCACCGACGCGCCCGCCATGCAGAGTGCGCGCACCGACTTCGTCATGCGATCGACCGGCGCCTCGTTTGAAGCGCAGCAGACGACCGCGACTAATGAACCCGTGCCTCCATTCGACGACGTCGTCTTGCGTCGGTCGCTTGGCGGTGTGGTGATCGACTGCGGTCCATTCGCAAGACCCATAGTCATGGACAACGGTGTTGAGCGCCGGTGGGTATACACGGTCGCACGCCCGTCCAAGGGTGCCTGTGCCACCGTCGCTGGAGCGCAGTTCGTGGCCGTGGGCAAGCGTGGCGCATCCGAGCGGTCGAGCGCAGCGACGCAATGACCTGAGTCAGGGAACCTTGGCGCGCTTACGGATCCACCTTATCGAGCACGGCATGAGCGAGCAGGCGGTACAGCTTGCCACGACTCAAGCCCAACTCTCGCGCTGCCTTCGACTTGTTGCCGTCGTGCCGTGCGAGCGCCTCGTGTGCTCGCGCGGCAGGGTCTGCTGCACGAGTGTTGCCCAATTCGTCGGTCGCAGGAAGGTGCGAGCAATCGAGCGCGATGTCGGGTCTGGCGCGTACCGCCAGGAACTGGCAGCCCGACCTCAACTCGCGGATGTTGCCCACCCATTGGGCAGTTCGCATGTACTCCGCCAGTGACGTGGAGATGCGGAATCGCGGCGACTTCTCCAATTCTCCCAGCGAGTTCGCGATAAATAGCTCCGCGAGGGGGATGATGTCCTCGCGCCGATCTCGGAGCGGTGGGAGATGAATGAGAAACCCCTGCACTCTGAAGTAGAGTTCGCTCAGGAAGGTGCCTCGCTGCACCAGCGACCGTAGGTCACTGGATGTCGCGAACACGTAGCGAACGCTGACGCAGCGCCAGCGTGATTCGCCGAGTCGCCGCGTCCGCTCGCTCTCGATGACGGTAAGCAGCGACTGCTGCAGCTTCGTTGAAGCGTGACCGAGTTCGTCAAGGAAGAGGGTGCCGCCGGAGGCGAGTTCAAGTGCTCCGGGGCGATCGCGAGTTGCGCCCGTATACGCGCCCCTCGCGCAGCCGCAGAGCTCAGCCTGCCGCAACTCCTCGGGGATTCCCGGCAGGGGGAGTTCGACGAACGGTCCGGCCGCGCGGCGCGATCGACGATGAGCCTCGCGCGCCAGGATCGACTTGCCCGTCCCGGTTTCTCCGCTGAGGAGAACGGGATATGGTGTTCGCGCGAATTCAGTGAGGTCCTGCCACACGGCTCTCGATGCGCTCGAGCTTCCCTCGAAGATCGCGCGAGCGTCGTTTGCTTCTCGTGTCTCGTTCGGGGCCGGTCGGGTCGACCCGTTCGACCGTTGGGTACCGTGCATACCATCTCGCATCCTCGCCACCCCCAGACACAATGCCCCTCGACTACGGCGGCACCGATTAACGTTGCTCGGACAACACGATCTTGTGTCAGAGCTAGTACACGCCGGTCGCCATCCGTGCAAGAGAGCGGTTCCCCGATTTTTTCGGATGGGAGCGGTGGGGGGTGGCGGGTGGCGGGATGCCGATCGGCGAGACGAGGCGCGAGTCGCGCTGGGTTCAGCAGCGTCTCGCGTCAACCGGCAGAGACGCGCCCGTCGGCAGGTGTGGGGAGTGCCACGAGGTCGCTCTGGCCGAGGTCGAGATCGGCTTGTTCAATACGGCGACCATTCGCCATCCGGAGGGATGGCGGCCGCACGAGGGCGTGGTCGAAGCACTGCGTTACTCCACGGCGAGCGGCGGCTCGAGGCAACACGTTGCGTGAGGATTCAGTTCACCGAGTCTTCGGCTAACTCGGGTCGGTCCCGATCGCCTCCTCGGCGCTGAAGCAAATGGTGGGGTGGAGAGAGAATCCTGCCCCGGACGAGCACCCGTTATGCAGCTTCCGCGGCGCTCACCGACGGCCAAACGACACGCCCCGCTCGCGTGGGTCGGACCTCCGTAAGGCTCGACTTCCTCTTGCCTAACCTGACGTGCACCTGACGGCGCATACCGTCGCGCCGCAGGTGACGCTAGGCGTTAGGGCACTCCACCATCCGCTGCGCGAACGCTCCTGAGATCACGAATCGGCGCTACATACACGTTGCGTTTCTCGTAAGGCGTTGCTCGAACCGCCCTGCGGACAGTCTCGACATCGAAGGTGATATCCTCGTGCTCGTCTGGGTCCACCTTGAGGATCACAGCTACCACCACCTCCCCGTCAGAAAACTCAATGAGTGCGCGTTGTCCCGTGAGCTTCCTGAGGTCGGCGATCATCGGAATGGCCACCATGGATTCACCTTCACGTGAGTGTTGCCGCCAACGGAGTTCTCAAGATTCGCATGCGGACTACGCATGCTCTTATCAGTATGCACGTACCGCCCCTGGTTTCCAGTCGCGTCATTGCGGACGCCAACTTGTCGACCCGTAGAACGTTCAACCATCGGTCGTGCTCCCTTGCCAGCAAAGGTCTCGGCGGCCGCGTTCGCCTCCGCGGTGGTAGCGACTTCCGCTTCCGCAAAGCCTACGGCGCGCCCCGCCTTCCGAACGGCGTTGAATACCCTCCCGGCCGAGGCTGCACCTGCTGTTACCGCACCAACGCCCGCGCCGATCGCCGCAGTCTCACCGACACCCTCCCATGTGGGTCGCCCAGACAGCTTATTCAGCGCTACCTGTTCGATCGCGCCGGTGATGCCTCCGACAGCGGCTCCGTAAAGAACCTCTCCTGCAACAGCCACGCACCACGGACACAGCCCAAACGGATCGCTGAAGTTGACGGGATCGCCATTGGCGTAGCCATAGAGGTTGAGCCCCCCCGCCAACCCGATCGGATCCTCCTGCGTAAACCGCCCGCTCTGCGGATCGTAGACCCGCGCCCGTTTGTACTCCGTCCCCGTCGTGTTCCGCTTCCCTTCCAGCAACGACCCCATGTAGCTCGCCGCCGTGAAGCCGTGCAACCGGTCCCGCGGCGTGAAACTCTCCGCCCAGTACTGCTTCACGCACCGCTGCTGGGATACTCCCACCCCGCACGCCGTCCCGCCCGCCACCAGCTGGCGGACCGCCGCGCCGTTCCCGAAGACCCCGATCCGCGCCTCCCCCGTCTCCTCCCAGATCGGGTGCAGCACAAAGTTCCCCCACGTCGCCGTGAACCCACCCCCGATCGGCTTGTCCGCATAGCCCAGGCGGTAGATCGCCAGCGGCTGGTCCAGCGCCAGCCCGTACGTGTAGACCACGCGCCCGTAGTACGGATTCGGATCCTTGCCGTTGAGCAACGGCAGGCTGTCGTGCACCGTGCCGTCGCGCTCGCGCGACGCCGGCGTGTCGGGCATCTGGATCTCCGCCAGCTCCCGCACGCCGTCCCACACCGTGCGCCGCACGAAGCTCCGCGAACACGCGATCGATTCCCCACCGGGCTCCGGGAGCCCCGCCACTTCGAACTGACAGCGGCGCCGCGCCCGCACCCACACCCGCCGCCCCAGGGCGTCGCGCCGGTATTCCTCGAACGTATTGCGTAACCCCTGCGTCGGGTCAATCTCCGAGGTCAGCGCGCGCGACTCCGCCGCGACCAGCTGCCCCGCCGCGTCGTAGTAGGAGGCGCGATCCTCGGAGCGATTGTTGCCGCCGCTGTGGCCGCGGAGCGACGCGAACGCCTCGTTCCCCGCGGAGTCATACGTAAACGTCCGAATGCCGGGGATCGCCGCGCCTTGCGTCGCGAGGCGGCCGACACCCGCGACATAGGTCGCCGGGCGTGGCAGCACGGGAGCCGCGACCGGCGGGTTGTTGCCGAGCTTCGACCAGTCCTGTTGCCAGCCCGTGTAGGTATTCCCCAGGGGATCGGCCCCGATCGAGTCGACGGAGATCGTCCGCGCCTGATTGTAGGTCCCCCAGAGTTGCGAGATCCCGATCGAGGAGGCGCGACTCCACCACATCGTCCCGAGGTCGGTGTACTGGAGCTGCAGGGAATCGATCATGGCGACACTACTGATGCGCTGCAGCAGCTTCCCTCGCCCATCAAAGCGCTGCATGATGTTGCGAAGCTGCGCATACGACCAGCGCGGAAAGCCCGTGCCATTGGAGACCGTGCTCGCCTTGAGGCGACCGTCCGCGTCGTAGGTCCACGCCTGTGTCACCGACGCGGTGAGATACACGAGATTCTCCGGCTCGCCACGCGCCGTGTACGTGTATCGGTACTGCCCCCCGTCGACATCGGTGATGAGGCTATCCTGCCCCCACGCGCCGTAGGCGATGCGCATGGTGTCCTTCGCGGCCGGCACGAGCTGCGAGGGAACGGCGGTCTTGATGCGGCGTCCGTTGCGGTCGGTGGTAAAGCCCACGCGAAACGTGTGCGCGCCAAACGCGCCCGCGACGTCGGCGAGGTCTTGCGTTTCGGTACTGTCGCGACCGTTCCGCTTGTAGGTCCGGGTGACGCGCGCCCACCGATTGCGAGCGGAGATCATGCGCCCCTCCGCGTCGTAGAGAAAGCTGTCGGCCACCGCAGGAATCGTGTAGGCGCGATACGCGGAGTCGAGGCCGTAGATGCTCCATCGGGTCGGAATGCCAACCAGTCGGGCGGCGTAGCTCAGCGCGGGCGTGTTGCGAATACTATCGCGCCCGAGCACGTCGTAGACGGTCGTGACGGCTTGCGCACTTCCCGGGTTCGACGGAGCGTATCGACGACTGAACCACTGCACCGGTTTGCCGATCTCGTTGAACACCGTGCTGTCCACCCGACCGTCCGGTGCCTGCACCGCATACGGCCGCCCGATGTTGTCGCGCCGCCACTGCGTCGTCATCGTGCCGATCGCCGCGGGGTCGGGGTTCAGGGCTCGCTCCACCCGCGTCACCAGGCCATCGGCGTCGAAGTACGAGTGCACGAGGATCTGTTCCGCCGACCCCCCCGTGACCAAGGTCTGTTCATACCAGCGATCGCCACGCAGGGAATACGTGAACGCGCGGACCTCCCGCTTCGTCGAGGTCACCAGGGAATCGATGGGCTGCTCGAGGCGCGTGGTGCGTCCGATCGAATCCTCCGTCCAGGTGGTCGTGTAGCCCAGCGGCGTCGTCTCGGTCTTCGCGTTGCGTGTCCCCGGGAAGTACGTGTACGAGTAGGTGGCACTCACGCCACCAACGACCGGGAGCTGGACACTGGTGACCTGCTCCGCATACGTCGGATCGTAGCCGTAGGTGATGCGGCTCGGCACGCCCCGGGTGTCCTGCTGCCAGTCGCGCCGGCCATTGGCGGCGTTGACGCCGAAGAACAGCGTGTCCTTGAGTGGCGGGATGTGGTGCGTGAGTTGATCGTAGGTCGTATCGTAGACAAACGCCGTGGTGTCGCGCACACCGGGCGTGGTCCCCGTGGAATCGATCTCGCGCAGCACATTCCCGCGCATGTCCCACTCGTACAACACCACCTGCCCCCCCGGGCGGCGCACGCGGGAGGGCTTCCAGCCGAACTGCCAGCCGTCGTAGTACGCCTGGGCGCGAACCTGCGTCACGGCCCCCACGGCATCAACCATGCGGCGCATCTCGCCAAAACGCCCCTGGAACAGGGCCGTCGTGTCGGCCACCGGGCGCGGCCCGTCCACCCAGGTGTAGACCTTGCTCGTGTCGACGGAACTCGGCGTCCCCGACCGCGGCAGCCCGCGCGATTCCCCGGCGACGAGCGTCTGCGTGATCATGGCCCCGCCCACCCCGGGTGCCACGCTCGCCGTGCGCACCTTCAGCGCCGAGTCGAACGTGAAACTCGTCGGCGTGCCCGTGCGCGCGGTGCGCTGGTTCATCAGGTACTGGTGAGCCGCCGACGCGTAGTACGCAAAGCCGACGATCGAGTCCCCCGCATTCCTGATCTGCGTGATGTTGCCGCCGGTGTTGGTGAGCAGCGTGATGCGCGCAACGTCGGCCATCGGCGCCGTGACACTCGTCAGGCGGTTGCCGGCGTACGTGAAGGCGTAGGCACGCGGCGCCGTCGTGGGGAGCTTGAGCGAGTCCAGCTTGAGCGGCGTGCCGCCGTACACGAACTGCGTGACGCGCCCGAAGCGATTGACGGTGCGGATGTGCAGGCCCGTTGCCGGATCGAACTCCACGCGGCGGCCCTCGGGAAGCTTGCGGACCCATCGCAGCGTCACCGGATCGTACATGATCGAGTCGCGGCGGTCGTAGTACATGGCCTGCCCGACGGTAAAGGTGCGCGTGCTGCCGTCACCCCCGATCCAGAGCAGCGCCGTCGTCCCCCCCGACTGGTAGTACTTCTTCACCTGCTCGTGCCCCGCCAGCCACCAGCCGGCGCCATAGGGGCTGTCGCTGCGGTTCACGAGGTGGTAGCCGCCCGACGGTTGATACCCCTGCTGCTGGCGCGTGCCGCCGTACCAGTTGGCCGCGACGACCGCGTAGGCATACACGCCCGTGGTATCGCCAATGAGTGAGTCGAGCCGTACGGTCACGCGGCGCGTCGTGGTGACCCCGGCGGGCCACTCCGTCCCGAGCCAGGCCGCCCGCGCGCGCCGCGTCTTGGTCGCACCAAATGCCCCCCACCACAGTTCCACGTCGACGCTATCCGGCTGGGTGGTGCCGGCGAGCTGCTTGATGGTCACCGGGACCGTGAGGTACGGATGCGCGAACTCGCTGTTGTAGAGCAAGGTCGGCGTCACGTCGGTGTTGAACACGCGCGTCGACGGCAGCGGGTGCACCACGCGCAGGTTGCCGCACTCGCTTCCTGCCGATTGCCCGAGGCTGACCGAGAGGCACGCGCTGCGTTCGATCGGATAGCCGGAGTTGTAGATGTCGATGTCGGCGACGGGCGCAGCCTGCGCCATCGCGTGTCCGAGCGACGGCCACCACGCACTCCTCCCCATCGTTGCCACGCCCGAGCCACTCACCACCGCCGTACCGATCGCGAACCATGCCAGTCGTGTCCCATTCACCGTCCACCTCGATGTGCACAGGTTGCAGCGCACGGAGGGCACGGCACGTGCCAACGAGGGCTCGTTCGCAAGTCATTGCTGCTGCTGGACTTTGTTCAGGCGCAATCGCCGCTCGACGTACGGGGATGAACGCGCGCGAACTCGACGTGGACGCTCGCGAACGGACGCGCGTCGCCTGCGCTTGCCGCGTGAGCAGCCGATGACGGCGGCGCTACGCTCGGCGAGTCGGGGTCAGTGTAAATCGGCGCAAATCGGGGTCAGGCGCAAATTGGGGTCAGAGTCACCGAGAATTTGGTTCGGTGACTCTGACCCCAATTGAGCGTGGCCTCAATCGGGCGTGCCGTGCACGCCTCAGTTGGTCGGTGGCCGTGACGCGCGCCTGCCGGTGAAGATCGCCTTGGGGATCATCACGTGCGCCCCCACGTTGCCGTCCACGAGCTGCGTGATGCGCACGTCGCAGGCGACGCTGGCGAGCATGTAGGCGTCCTCGCGCGACAGCCCCTTCTCGCGCGAGAGGAAGTCGATCGCCTGGCGGAGCGCAGTCTTGGTCGCCGTCACGAGGTCCTTGTCCGCACCCATGGCGATCCAATGCGTCGGCGTCTCGCCGCGCGGCCAGGTGAGCGACAGGTCCTTGCGAACGATGACGTCGATGACGCCCACGAGCGACGTCTCCAGCGCCGTGATGTCGACTTCGCCGTCGCCCTGCCCCGCGTGGCCATCGCCCAGCTGCAACAACGCCCCGCGGACGTGCACCGGGATGTAGAGCGTCGTCCCGGCCACCAGCTCCTTGTTGTCCAGGTTGCCCGCATGGATGTCGGGTGGGGCGCTGCTCACGCGACCGCTTGCGGCTGGCGGCGCGACGCCGACGCTGCCGAAGAACGGCTTGAGCGGGATGTCGATTCCCGGGGCGAAGCGCGCCATCATCGAGCGCTTGTCGAGCGGGATGATCTTCATCTGACGCGTGGGGAAGTCCTCGGGGATGAAGCCGCTGGTGGGGCCGAACGCGTTGTAGGCGTACGGAATGGCGAGGTCGATTCTCTTGAAGCGAACCTCGAGCACGTCGCCCGGCTCTGCTCCGTCGACGAAGATCGGCCCCGTGAGGATGTGGCCGCCGGGCCCTCGATCCTTCACGCTGTCGACGATGGCGCGCAGCGAGGGCTCGATGTCCTCCGGTTTCACGCCGGCCCCTTCGAGTCGCGCCGGCGTCGAGGTGAGGAGCGTCCCGATCGTGATCTCATCGCCAGATGCAACACGCAGCACCGGCTTGGCGTCGGCCCAGTAGTACCCGTAGGCGACGGTCGAGGGCGAGGGCATGAGGCGATGGCGCCGGGGGGGCGCTTGCGACAGCGTTGGGAGCGCGAGCGCCAGCCCGAAGGCGGCGCCGAGGAGTCGGAGGAAGGGAGGTCGGGACATCGCCACTCAGGATGGGGAGCTCCGCATGCGCGCCGCGCGCCGCAGTCTTCGTAGTCTGGGCGCGGGTCACGCGTGGGGCGAGGGTACTCCGGGGCGGGGGGCTCGCCCAGTTCGCCAATCGGGGTCGCGAATCGGGGTCACGCAAATTGGGGTCAGCGCAAATTGGGGTCAGTCAGAATGAAGCGACCGGCTCGCGGTCGTGGTAACGTGGGTTACGCCGCCGGACGAGCCGACGGACCAGAGCCACAACACGACGGAGCCGGTCGCCTATGTCACGTACAGTGCG